>CAYFND010000034.1:0-7877 GCA_964344405.1 uncultured Treponema sp.
AATGATTGTGAAACAAGATATAAAAATGGAAACAACGTAACAATACAAATTAGAACCATTACAATTGTATTAATAATTTTAAATATTAAATATGAAGAAGATTCTTTTACTTTTAAACTTTTTTCTGCCATATATTTTTCCTTATCCTCTATTTTTTTGAACTATAGATTTACCATAATCCGGCGCCAGAAACTTTCTTTGAAATCTTATTCGCTATAGTCAATAAGAACAAATTCAATACTGATTCAAACAAGTTTACAGCTGTAGCATAACTATAATTTCCAGAACCAAGACCCAATCTGAATACAAAAGTAGAAATAATATCTGCTGATTCATAAGTCATAGGATTATATAAAAGGAAAACTTTTTCAAAAGAAGCACCAGATCCAACCAATCCACCTATATCAAGAATTAACAAAGTTGCAATTGTTGGAAGGATACAAGGAATTGTTACATGAAGTACACGTTGAAAGTGATTGGCACCGTCAACTTCTGCAGCTTCATACAATGACGGATTTATTCCAGAAATTGCAGCTAGGTATAAAATAGTACCCCAGCCCAAACTCTGCCAAACGCCTGAAATTACAAAAATTGGAGTGAACCATTCAGGAAGAGCGATAAACGAAATTGTACTTCCACCCAAAGATCTAATAATGGCATTTATAGGACCATTTGAAGAAACCAATTCACGAATCATTCCGGCAACAATTACCATTGAAATAAAGTGTGGTAAATAAGATACAGTTTGAACAAACTTCTTCCAATGGATGTTTTTAATTTCATTTAATAAAAGAGCGAACAACAAAGTAAGTGGGAATCTAATTAATAAATAAGTAACATTCAAAGTAAGTGTATTCCTAAATGCACGCCAGAATGTTTTATCAGCGATAAACTGTTTGAAATATTTCAAACCACTCCACTCGTCACCAAAAATACTATGACCAGCCCTGTATCTTCTAAACGCAATAATATTACCAGCCATAGGTATATATCTGAAAACAATAAAATAAACTATTGGAATAAACATTAAAAGATAATACTGCCAGTATTTTCTCATATGTTTTTTAATAGCCAATTTTCTGTCGGTCTTTGTCTCTCCAACTGTAATCTGTGACTCCAAAATATTTCTCCCTAACTTTTATGTACTAGTATGCAAGTATACTAGTTATCTATTTCAATATTAAATCCTTTTACTATATTGTCAAGTTTTTTCTTTAATAATTTCTTTTTTTTAATTATTTTTTTAGTTATATTCTAGTATTTTACATATTTGACTTATTATCTTTTTATGATTATTATTTTTAAAGAATATTATGAAAAACACAGAAAATAATGAGAAGGAAAACAATAGAGATTATGCATTTAGAGTAATCCGCGACAATATTGTTAATTTGGAATTAATTCCCGGCAGCATGCTAAGCGAACAAGATATAGCTGAAGAACTACATTTATCACGAACTCCTGTTCATGAAGCATTACAAGAATTAGCAAGAACTAAAATTATAGAAATCTTGCCCCAAAAAGGAAGCCTTGTAAGTCTTGTTGATATGAATAAAGTTGATGAAGCCGTTTTTTTACGTTCAACAATTGAAGCTGCCGTTACTGAGGAAGCTTGCAATATTGCAACAGCTGAAGATATTCATAATTTAGAGGAAAATCTAAATTTACAGGAATTTTATCATGATCAGAATTCCATAGATAAAATTATGGAATTAGATAATGCATTTCATGAAATGATGTACAAAATAACAAACAAAATGCAGTGCCATTATGTAGTCAAACTTATGAATATTCATTATGACAGATTTAGAGAGATGAAACTTCACGCACTTGAAAATAAACCAATTATTGATGAACATAGAGAAATTCTTCAAGCATTTAAAAATAAAGATTCAGCTAGAGCAAAAGAGTTAGTTTTATCTCATATAAACAGACTCTATATAGACGAAAAGGAAATTAGAAAAAAATATCCAACATATTTTTTATAAATTTGCATTTTGCTAGTTGACACAATTATGTGTTTCTTATATTATAACATACATCACGCGGGCGTAGCGAAGCTGGTTATCGCGCTGGCCTGTCACGCCGGAGATCACGGGTTCGAGCCCCGTCGCTCGCGCATCACCTTCCAAACATTTGGAAGGTTTTTTTTATTTAAATCGGGCAATAGCGCAGTTGGTAGCGCGCGACGTTCGGGACGTTGAGGTCGCTGGTTCGAATCCAGTTTGCCCGAATACCTAAAGATAATATTTCTTTTTAAAATCGTTATCTTCTTTCCCATATAATTCTTATAACTCAAGCTACAAATGATTAATCTTTTTAATCAAATCCACCCTTTTCTATTTATAAATAGATAGTTTTATTCAAAGATGAACAAAATCAATCTATTATGACAAGCGTGCATAACAGCAATAAACATCACTCTGTTCAATTATATTTATTTATTTTCATATTGATTTACATACTATTTATATTGATAATTATACATTTTTATATTATCGTTAATGTATTATTAAATTTTTTAGGAGACGAAATTGAATAAAACTGAATTAGTAAATGCAATTGCTGAAGACACTGGACTTACAAAAAAGGATACTCAAGCTTTTGTAAAATCTTTTTTGGACAATGTTGAAAAAGCATTAAAAAATGATGATTGTGTTCAACTTATAGGATTTGGAACTTTCTCTGTAGGAAAAAGAGAAGCTCGTTCTGGTCGTAATCCAAAAACTGGTGAAACAATGAAAATAGCAGCTTCAAAATATCCAAAATTCAAAGCTGGTGCATCATTTAAGACAACTATAAACAATAAATAAATTATTTAATGCAAAAAAAAAAACTGAAATCTTTTAGATTTCAGTTTTTTTATTTAACACTATATTGACTAGTCTTTTGCTCTTTCCAAGAAAGAACCATCACGTGTATCAATTACAATTCTTTCATTTGTATTAACAAACAAAGGAACTTTTACTTCAATACCAGTGTCTAAAGTTGCAGGTTTCAAAGATTTTCCAGAAGTATCACCTTTTATACCAGGCTCACAATAAGTTACTGTACGTGTTACACGAACAGGTAAATCAATACCTACAGGTTTTCCTTCGTAGAAAGTTAATTTTACTTCCAAATCATCATCTGGAGTTATATAACCAGCATAATCACCTAAATCTTCTTTTGGTAATTCAAACTGTTCATAAGATTCCTGATCCATAAATACAAATGTATCACCATCAAGATAAGACAATTTTGTAACGTGACCGTCTAAGTCTACTTCATCAAATTTTTCACTTGCATCAATACCAAGATCCATAGTTGAGTTTGTAACAAGATTCTTTACTCTAAGATTTGTAACCATTCCAGCACGTCCAGAACGTTGACCAAGCATCTTCTGAACAATAAGTGGATTTCCTTCATACATAAAAGCTGTACCAACTTTTAATTGTGATGTCATTAACATAATATAAAACCTCTAAAAAATTTAAACAATTTCTTTATCTATAAACTATATTATAATCTTTTTTGAAATAAATGTCATTAGGTTTTCTGATTTTCAGAAAAACATTTGAATTCTTTTCTATATGAATCCATGTTTTCAAATAAAAAATTCAAACTTTCACTAAATTTCTGGTCATTTTTATTATCAACATCATCATTCACATATAACCAAACAGTCTTAAGATTATCAAAATGAACCTCACTAAAAAACGGTTTCATTTTTTCCAAAAGTGCATTTACTTTTACAACTTGATAGTTTTCACTTTGAGGATAAGCATGCCACACAAAAGGTATTCCAGAAATACAAGCTCCTCGTAAAGAATCTTCACCCCTTATAAATAAAAACTTACATGAGTTTAATATTTCATCCCATTTCTCTTGATTCACAAATTGTAGTGTTTCATATTCAAATGTAAGTTGATTTTTTTTATAAGAATCGATAAACGAATTAAAACCTTTTCCCGGAGCCGCTAAAACTTTTATTTGATTTTTCTCTTTATATCTTTCTATTGCTTTTAACACCAAAGACCAGTCTTTATCATAACAAAAAAACAGAATTGCGTTTTTGTAGGCCGGATTTATCTCTTTTCTTTCATCTAGAAGCAACCCTCCAGTTTTTTCTGTAAAACCTGGCATAAAGTTCACTTTTTGAACTAGTTTTCTTCTAGTTAATGATTTTAAACAATGAAAAGTTTCTGCATAATCTTCTGCAGATAAATAATCAATCATTATTATATTTACAGTTCTTGATAATTCATTATCAAAGAGTATTTTTTCCATCCAATCAGGACGACCACATTGAAAACATTCTAAAACAACTTGAAGTCTGTCCCCACAAAAAGCTTCATAACATAAAGAAAAATCTTTCCAATCAAAAACTTCAATTCCTTCTACAACTTGAAAGCTTTTCTCAGGATTTATAAGATTGTTTATTTTATTAAATGATTTTAAATCGTCTGTTACGATGTTGATTCTACTTATTTGAATATCATTAAATTTTCTTCGTTTCAAGCTTCTAGCTAGCCTGTAAACAACACCGATATCACCAAAATTATCAACAACTTTACATAAAATAGTTATTTCAATTGAATTCTGCAAACGGAAGCCTCAAATTTATTTTACTTGGCTGTATAGAGAACTTAGTTCATCTCTCCATTCAACTTTTTCATCAGTTTTTTCCCATTCTATTACTTTTTTAATTTCAAAATGACGTTGATCTCTTGGATTTTCAAATTTTAATACAGCAAATCTACCGTGTCCTATATATGAAATCTTTTCATTCTCACCAAGTTTTTCAGCTTCTTGAATTTGATTTAATGCACATTCAAAATGCATTGGTTTTCCAGATTGTTTATCCACCATCGCACTGGCAATATCTGTTATGACTTCACCACATTTAGGACAAATTAATTGACGTGATTTAATTTCTTGAATAGCTTTATTTTTTTCTTGAATATCAGCTTCTGTTTCATAAACAGTATGACTTGGCACAAACTGCTTCTGTTTATTTTTTTCTGGTTGGTTATTTTTTTGATTATTCCAATTATTGGAAAACTTTTTATTTCTTCTATTTCTGTCCATAAAAACTCCAAGATTACAAGCTAGTTATTCTCTTAACTTTAATTCTTCAGCATTTTCAACAAGTTTTTTACTTATCACTTGCGCTATTCTTTGAATAGCACCGTTAAGATACTCTTCACTATGTATTTTTTCCCTCAATTCTATAATTCGAGGCGAAAGTTCAACATCTTTTGTTCTTTCCAAAACGATTGTTGCTGTTTGTTGTGTAGAAACTCCAGTAATCATAAAGACTCCGAAAAAGCATTTTCTATATGATAAACATCAGGATAACCTGGCATATCAATAATAATTACATCAAATCTGATATATCTATTATTATATTCTCGATGTTTTAACAAAAAACATTTAGACGTTTTTACGATTCTGTCTCTTTTTCTTTTTCCAAGAACCTTTTGAATCATATCAAGTGTTCCATTTGGAATTGTTTTCACTTCAAAAAAAACTAAAGTATTAACTTTCAAAGCTATTATATCAATTTCACCTTCTTTTGTCCGCCAATTTCTTTGAATAATTTGATATTCATTTCTATATAAGTATTCTACAGCTTTATTTTCACCGTAATCACCCATTATTTTTGTGTTCAATATTCTCTTTATCACCTAATATAACGCTAAAAATACTTGCCATAACCTTCCATGTTTGTTCCGGTATCATCGAACCAATTTCTTCTTTTAATAATATATCTGCAAGCATGTCATTTTTTACAATTGGAATGTTCTTTTTCTCAGCTTCATCTATCATTTTTTTAGCAAGTTCATTCTTTGTTGAAGCTAATATAAATGGAGCTGGAGCATTCTTTGGATATTTCACAGCTATAGCTTTTAATTCCTTCATTTCAAGCCCCTTACAAGTGTTATTTCTTCAGAATTCACAGCGTTATTTTCAATTCGTTCTTTTTCAACAAATAATATGTCAGCAAATGGAAAGTTCCGTTTTAGGGTTTCTATCTTCTGATTAATCTCGTTATAATTTTTTTCTGGATTTATATTAAGTAGGATTTTTTTTACATTTTTTTTATCAGTGTTATTCATTTCTACAAGAAAATTATATTCCTTAGATTTCATCTTGCAATTGACAGTCATCTTCTTAACAGTTTTTTCATAAAATAAAAACCTAACGCTTCCTTCTCCTATAATCTCTTCTTTATCCTCAAGAATTTCATAAGGAATAACCACCCAGTTTGCCGTTGCATCATCATCAGAGAAGCCTTTATGATTCATTATTGTCAATAAATTGATTTCTTTATTACAAGCGTCCCCAAAAACTTCCTTTACAAATTGATTAATTATCTCAATTATTTTTTCTTTATCTATATTAATATGTTCTGATTTATTCTTTTTTGGAATATTTTTATCAATTCTTTCTATAAAATAATCTACATTTTCTTTATTGAAATCAATTTTTTTTTGAAAAAGCAAAGTTAGTAATTCCGATACTTTTTCTTCTTTATTTTCATATTTTGCTGCAAAATTATATATTTTTTTTATTATTGCAGAATCCATCTTAATTCCAAGCTGCTTCATTTGAAGGACTATATGCAAAGACAAATTGTCCGGGACTAAGTTCAGAGAAATCAATAGATTTTGAATTTCAGGATTTTGTATTTTTGAAAATGCTGAATTTATGTCAAAATTCCTTAAATTTAATATTTGTATTTGATTATTTGTATTTTCGGGGGAATTGATTGGATTTAGATTGATTTTTCCGTTCTGTATACTAACTTTTGCTGTAAAAACAGAACCAATCTTTATACTTTGAAGTGTCTTGATATTCACCCGTTTACCAAAGACTGAACCTTCATAAAGATTATCACCTTTTTGTGAAATTATCCTGACTAAAACAGAACTGCCATCCTTAAGAACTTGATTAGACACATTCCTAGAGATGGCAGCTGAGTGTATATATACACTTTTAGTATTCATTATTCAAGAAGCTTATTTCTTTGCTGTAGCTTTCTTTTCTGCTGCAGCCTCTGCTTTTTCTTCTTTTATAATTGCTTCAGTTGAAGCTGCAACAGCTTCAGCACGAGCGTTTCTTTCAGCAATAGCAGCTGCAATCTTTCCACCAACAAGTGTCTTAACTTTTGCATCTTTACCGATTTTATCGCGTAAATAATACAATTTAGCTCTTCTAACTTTACCTGGTCTAACGATTTCAACTTTTACAATTCTTGGTGAATTATAAGGGAAAACACGTTCTACACCAACACCGTAAGAAGTTTTTCTAACAGTGAAAGTCATACGAGCACCTTCATTTTTCTTACAAAGTACAATGCCTTCATAAATCTGAATACGTTCTGTTTTACCTTCAATAATCTTGAAATAAACTTTAACTGTATCACCAACATTAAAACCCTGTGCACCAGGACGTTTTTGTGTTTCTTCAATAGTTTTAATAAGATCCATTTTGATCTCCTTTTTTGTAAAAATTTCTCAAAAAATATTATTTTTTCTTTCGTCGAACTTTATTTTTCAAGCAACTTTGTTCGGTTATTTCCCCAATCATTTTTTCGGCTTCTTCTGATAACTGACCATTCCTTCTTGCCTCGCAGATTAAATCCGGTCTATTCAAGATAGTTTTCATCAATTTTTTCTTCAGTCGCCACTTTCGGATTTCTTCGTGATTTCCCGACAATAAAACAGCCGGTACTTCCATGTCCTTATATACAGGTGGTCTTGTATATTGAGGATATTCCAAAAGTCCATCACAATAACTTTCTTCGTCCAATGATTCATGTGAAATAACACCATCTACCAAACGATAAACAGTATCAATTACAACAGTAGCTGCAACTTCACCGCTAGACA
>CAYFND010000034.1:7887-8603 GCA_964344405.1 uncultured Treponema sp.
AATCAATTATTCTTTGGTCTATACCTTCGTATCTACCGCAAATAAAAACAAGTTCGTCTTTGTGACTTAATTGTTGAGCAAGATTTTGAGTAAAAGGCTTTCCACTAGGTGTTACATAAATAACACACTTTTTTCTAGCATTTACACTATCTAATGCCCTTCCAAGAGGTTCAGCCAACATTAACTGTCCAGCTCCCCCTCCGTAAGTTCCGTCATCACATGTATGGTGTTTATCTAGAGAAAAATCTCTGATGTTCACCAAATCGTAGGCAATAATTTCCTTTTGTACTGCTTTAGCCATGATTGAGTTTTCAAAAAAAGCTTTAACAATATCAGGAAACAAGGTCAGCACTGTAAATTTCATGGAATTACTCCAGAATCCAGAGGTGCATCAATTGAACCGTCTGATTTTTCATATCAACTTTACCAATGTATTTATCATTAAATGGCACTAATACTTTTCGTAATTTTCCACTTTCAGTAAATTTGATTTTTTCATCAATACAATTGCAACTCTCGGAGAGTGAAACTTCTAACAAGTAACCTGCTCCGCCTTCCAATACGTCTGTGATTTTCCCTACAGTTTCTGCAGGTGCATCCAACGTTGCCGGAATCCATTCAATGTTACATTGAATTAAATCTTCAATATACCATTCACCTTTTTCCAAAGGTTTAGCATTTTTTCTAGGAACAAGTATTTCCCATCCATTGTACTT
>CAYFND010000034.1:8613-17045 GCA_964344405.1 uncultured Treponema sp.
TCGTACCGGGCGCATCATCTTTTGAAAGCTTTCGTACATCTTCTGAAGAATCAATTCCTATAAACTTTGCATACAAAATATTGTTTCCAGCTTCCATACAATCCACTTTGAACGGACGCTTTTCACCATTATGCTGCAACACAACTTCCTTCAAATTAAGCAAATGCTCAAAACTACCGGAAGCACTTTCAACTTTACATTTACCTGAAAACCCATGAGGTGCTCTGATAAACCCAACGACAAGATGTGCTTTTTCCATCAATTAATCCAAAATATCCAAACTGTAGCGTTTTCCTTCTTTTACAGAAGAAGCACTCAAAACTGTTCGCATAGCTTTTGCAATACGACCATATTTGCCAATTACTTTGCCAATATCATCTTTTGCAACTTTGAGTTGAAGCACCATGCCCTTTTCACCTTCTGTTTCGTTTACTGATACAGCTGACGGATCATCGACCAATGATTTTGCAATAAATTCAATAAGGTCTTTTTCCATAACTAGCTCCTTAATAAACTATTTTGCCTGTTTTGCAGACTGTTTGTTCATCAATTTTGAAACGATATCAGTTGGTTGAGCGCCTTTACTAATCCAGTAGTTTGCACGATCCATATCAATAGAAATCTGAGCATCAGCTGTAGCAATTGGCTGATAAGTTCCAATTTCTTCGATACAAGTACCATCGCGAGGTTTTCTAGAATCCTGAACAACAACACGATAACATGGACGTTTTTGAGCACCGAATCTCTTAAGTCTAATTTTGACCATTTATTCCTCCATATAACTATTTCTAGCTATAGTATTACATATTTATAGCAGTTTAAAACTGCCAATATAAACCATTATTTTATCTAAAATACATATTTAAGTCAATTATTGACGACTAAGTATATAGTCTTTACTTAGCATTATTAAATCTAGAAAGAAAAGCTTTTGTTCTTTCATTTTTTGGATTGTTTATTACTTCAAAAGGATTACCTTGTTCAATTATTTTTCCTTCATCCATAAAAAGAATATTTGATGAAATATCCCTTGCAAACGACATTTCGTGCGTTACTACAATCATTGTCATTTTTTCTTCTGCCAACTCTTTTATTACAAAAAGGATTTCTCCAGTCAATTCTGGATCTAAAGCGCTAGTTGGTTCATCAAAAAGTAAAACTTCTGGTTTTAATGCTAAAGCCCTTGCTATAGAAACTCTTTGCTGTTGACCACCAGATAATTCACATGGGTAGCTTTTTTCTTTTAAAGCAAGTCCCATCCGTTTTAATAAAGTTTCAGCAGTATCTTTTGCTTCACTTTCAGATTTTTTCAAAACTGTAATTTGTGGTTTCATTATGTTTTCTAAAACTGTGTAATGAGGAAAAAGATTGAAGTTTTGAAAGACAAGTCCGCTTTTTAAAATGATTTCCTGTCTTTTTTTCTTATCTACATAAACACCATCTTTTACCAAATCTTCGCTACAAATAGTAATAGAACCTTTTGTAACATCTTCCAATTGAGAAATACATTTAAGTATTGTTGATTTTCCAGATCCACTTGGTCCAATTATTGATAAAACTTCGCCTTTTTTTAAAGAAAAAGAAATATCTTTAATTACTTCATTTGTACCAAATGTTTTAACTAGATTTTTTACACTAATTATTTCTTCCATTAATACACCATTATTTATAATATGAGAGTTTTCTTTCTAACTTTGAAAAACAAAATGATACAAACCAATTCATCACAAAATAAAAAAGACCGGCAATCAGCAAAGGTGTAAATGAAAATAAAGCACCTTGTCTTTCTTTTGCAACCATCAACAGTTCAGCAACACCAATTACAGAAACAAGAGCTGTATCTTTTACCAAAGTTATAACCTCGTTTCCCATTGCAGGAATTATTCTTTTTATAACTTGAGGCAAAATTATCTTAAAGAAAGTTTGAATCTGGGAATAACCTAAGACTTTTGCAGCATCGTATTGACCTTGCGGTATAGATTCTATTCCACCTCTGTAGATTTCTGCAAAATAACAAGCGTAATTGATTGAAAGGGCGATTATTGCAGCTGCAAATCTGTTCCATAAAAATGGAATCTGATATCCCATATTATTAAGCCAGCGAATAAATAATCCAGGTCCAAAATAAACGACTAGAAGCTGCAACATCAAAGGAGTTCCTCTTATTATTAAAAGGAAAACATTAACTATACCACTTGTAATTTTATTTTTTGACATTCTGCCTAATGCAACAAATAAGGCGAGAGGAATTGAAAACAACAATGTAAGGAAAAACACTTCCAATGATGTAAGGGAACCTTGCAACATTGCAATCAGCATCTTTATATATCTTTCTAAATTCATATATTTTTATTTCAAAAAAAAATGATTAGATTGAACAATATTCAACCTAATCATCCTATATTTTGATTTTATTTAGAAATCACAGAGATATCTTTACCAAACCATTTTGAAGAAATAGCTGTTACTGTTCCATCTTTCTGCATTTCTTCCAAGATTTTTTGAACTTCATCTCTTAAAGCAGCATCTGATTTTCTGAATGCAACGCCATAAGCTTCATTAGATAAAGGTTCAGTAATAACACTGAAAGGTTTCTTTGTCTGAGTAATTGAATAATTAGCAACAACGCTATCCATTACAATACCTTGAACTCCACCGATGTCCAAATCGTTTAATGCAGAAATATTATCTTCATACAAAACTTTCTCTTTTACAGATGAAGAAAAAGATTCATTTCCATTAACAGCTTCTTGAGCACTTGAACCACTCTGCAAACCAACTGTTTTACCTTTCATTCCACTTAAACTTGTAATATTGCTATCAGTACGAACAACTAAAACTTGTTCATTGTTCAAATATGGTTTTGTAAAAGACAAAGCTTCTTCTCTTTCAGCAGTAATAGTAAAACCATTCCAAATACAATCGATTTTACCTGTATTCAATTCCATCTCTTTTGCATCCCAATCAATTGGTTGAGCCTTGAACTGAACGCCTAAACGTGATGCAACTTCTTTTGCAAGGTCAATATCATAACCTACAATTTCATTATCATCATTTCTAAAACCCAATGGTGGAAAAGCGTCATCCAAACCTAGAACAAAAACTCCTCTAGATTTTAAATCTGCTACAGAATTATCTTCCTGATTATTGCTTTTTTTACAACCTGTTACAAAACATGACATTATTACAGTTAATGCTAATAATGTTTTAACAATTTTTTTCATTTTTTTCCTCAATATTCTTATTTATATTAATAATTTTTTTTAGCTCTTTAATTTGTTCGTTTACTTTTATTTCAGATGGTCCGCCAATTGTAACACGGGCATTGACACATTCTTTTGTTGTAATTTTTGAATAAATATCTTCTTCTATTAAATCTGAACATGATTTAAATTCTTCCATAGATAATTCTTCAAGTTTACATTTTTTATCAATAGCAATTCTTACAGCTTTTGCAGAAACTCCATGAGCAGTTCTAAACGGCATACCTTTGCAAACTAAATAGTCAGCGACATCAGTTGCGTTCAAATAACCATCTTCACAAGCATTGCTCATTTTTTCTGTGTTCCATTTTGCTGTAGAAATCATCTGTGTGAATACTTTTACACAAGAAAAAACAATGTCAATTGAATTGAACAAGCTTTCTTTATCTTCCTGCATATCTCTATCATAAGCCAAAGGCAAAGCTTTCATCATTGTAAGAAGCGCAACAAGGTTTCCATAAACCCTTCCTGTTCTACCTCTAATTAATTCAGCAAAATCAGGATTCTTCTTTTGTGGCATAATTGAACTACCAGTTGACCATTTTTCACTCAAATCAATAAATGAAAATTCTGATGTAGACCATAAAACTATTTCTTCACAAAATCTAGAAAGATGCATTTGCAAAATTGATAAATCAGAAGCAATTTCTATACAATAATCTCTATCAGATACAGCATCCAAAGAATTCTGAACGATTCCACCAAATTTTAACTCTTCTGCTTCATAAGCTCTATCTAAAGGAAGTCCGCTTCCTGCTAAAGCACCCGCACCGATTGGTGATAGATCAATTCTTTTTAATGAATCTTCAAGACGCTGCCAGTCACGAACCAAGCTCCAAGCCCATGCACATAAGTGATGAGCAAGAGTTACAGGTTGGGCATGCTGCATATGAGTAAAACCTGGCATTATAGTTTTTTTATTATTTTCAGAAACAAGAACTAAAGATTCAACTAATGTCATTAATGAATTTTGAATAGAAGGAATTATTCTTTTTAGATAAAGTCTTTCATCCAAGGCTATTTGATCATTACGGCTTCTACCAGTATGAACTTTTTTACCTTCTTCACCAATTCTATCTGTTAAAGTTGCTTCTATAAACGAATGAATATCTTCTGCAGAATAATCAATTTTTAATGCACCTGATTGCAAATCATTTTTGATTGATTCCAAACCTTCAACGATTTTTTCTTCTTCTTTTTTTGAAATCAATTGAACATGAGAAAGCATTTTTACATGAGCGATACTTCCAACAATATCATCCAAAGCCATACGTTCATCTATATGGATTGATGTTTCAAAAGCTACTGCGTCAGCATCTGGACCTTCTTCAAAACGTCCATGCCATAAAGCCGCATGATTGTCACTTGTTAATGTTCCATGTTCTTTCATATTCATAATACGTGGAATTATATACAAATTAATATATCGTTTCAACAAAAAAAATACCCCAAAAATTGTTTCCAATCTTTGGGGTATTAATTCATTTAAGAATCAAAACTATTTGTTAGCAGCATCAATTAAAGCTTGCCAAGAGTTCTTTGTTGATTCATATTTTTCTTGAATTGTAGAATATCCTGGGTATACGTTCCAAATGATATCACCAGTGTTCAAACCAGGAATCATACTGTCGTAACGTGCAATACCGTTGTCATTCATAAACTGTAATGTTTCATCTACAGCACGTGAATCACGGAATCTTGGATAGTAATCATCCTTCCATGTATCTTCGCCATATCCTGGAACAGACATTGACCACAAGTCAAATGCTTTACCAATTTTATTAGCACGTTCATCACCATAAATAGCTGGAATAGAGAATGTGAAATCATCCTGTAAAGTCTTATATTTTTTATCGCCTTTTGGTCCGAGTGGGAAACATACAAATCCCCAATCATCAGGAATGTCAGCTAAATCACCAACCCAGTATTCCTGGTGGATTTCAAATGCAACTTCACCGTTTTTGAATGCAGAATACATCCAATCCCAGTTAGCACCCTGAGGTGTTGGTTTTTCATAATTTTTAACCATCTGTTGTGTCCAGTTGAAAGCTTCGATAGCGTTTTCTGAACCAGCATCGTTATAATATTTACCATTAGCATCTTTTCCAATCAACTGAGCGTTGTTTGACATAAGAGCCAAGCAGCAGAATTCTGTACTAAAGTTAGCCATACCCCATGTATCAATAACACCGTCGTTATCAATATCACGAGTTGTTTTCTTTAACATTTCTTCAAATGTAGTCCAGTTCCATTTTCCAGATTTCTGTAAATCATATACTTCATCAGGATTGATACCAGCTTCTTTTAACAAACGTTTGTTAAAATAAACACCACCACGTGGTTCTGAAACTAGAGGACGTACTGTATAGAAACTGTCGCCTTTTGTAAGTTTGGCTTTTGCAGACTGAACCCATTTAGAATTTGACCAATCAATATCCTGAACTTTATTCCAATCATAGAATAATCCAGCTTTCATTCCTGAAAGTGCACTTCTTCCATCGATAACAACAACGTAGTTTTCATCACCACCAGTTGTACAGAAGTTTGCTACGAATGTTGGTTGATTTTCCCAACTTCCTACAGCTTTCTGAACCATTGTGAAATTATAAGTTTCTTGTGTCCAGTTACGCCACATTTTTCTATCTTCTTCGAATGGAGTTCTTGGTGCTTCATCTGGATTTGTCCACCAATCTCCAACTACGATATCCATTCCACCAAAGTCATAAACTTTCTTTGTTGCTGGATCCTTTTCTTTCTTCTGTTTCTTGTATGCGTCAGTTCCATTACCAGAACTAGCTCCAGAAGAACCACTAAATTTACTGCAGCTAATTAATCCCATTGAAAAAACAGCAGCAAATACAAGTGCAACTTTTGCGATTTTTTTCATAAAAAACTCCTTTATTTTTTATACCGATTTCTCGGATTTTACCTAATTGTTTTTGTCTAAACAACAAATCTTAAAAATGTTATTTAGACGTACTTTTTATTATAACACTCTTTTATAAATTTCAATATTTTTTATTTCTACATCTTTACACCAGTAGATGTTAAACTTTCAACGAATAATCTTTGAGCGAACAAGTACAAAATAATCAACGGAATTATTGTTAACAATACACCGGTTGAAACAATTGCATTTGTGTATCCCATTGTTACTGTTGGCATAGAAAAAACTTCTTTCATGTATCCAGCAAATCTATCACTCAAACTGCCGACCCTTGTTGAAAGCATTTCAATTTTACCCAGGAACAATTGTGTATAGAAACTGTCTGTCCATTGCCATACAAAAGAGAACAAGAAACAAGATGTCAAAATAGGTTTTGCTCCAGGAATCATAATTTTGAAGAATGTAGCAAAAGGCCCACATCCATCAACATAAGCAGCTTCTTCCAGTTCAAAAGGGAAACTTAAGAAATATTGGCGAATCATAAAGATATATAATCCGTTTTTTAATCCCATACAACCAAAACACATCATTATGTACGGAACCATCGAGTTTCTTAAATTAAACTCATGACCGAACACGTTGAAAAATCTAAAATGCAAGAACAAAGATGTTGAAATGGTTTGAGGTGGAATTACGATTACAAGAACTACACAAAAGAACCAAAATTTCTTCAATGGAAATTGGAATCTTGAAAAGCCGTAACCAACAAGGGAACACATAAAGACTTCAATAATTGAAACAAGTATAGAAACCCAAACTGTGTTGAACAATGATGTTTTGTAATTCAATAAAGTTGCCGTAATTTTGTAATTCAATGTTGAAAAATGCTTCGGTATAACAATAATAGTTGTATCGTATAAATCTTTTTCAGACATAAAACTAAGCGAAATTTTATTTAATATAGGTTGCAGAATTAAAAAGCACATTCCAAAAAGAAGAATAGCTCTAAAAATTGAAATCGTATATTTTTTTACTGTTTCATTCAAAAGAATTCCGTTTGAAGCTTCATTTCTTTGCCAAAAAGATTCCTTTTGCACTTTTTTTGTTGTTTCTTTATTTTTAGTCATAATTGTAAACCACCTTTGAAATTATGAATGAACTTAATCCAATTAAAATCATAACGACCAAGAAATAAATCCAAGCTAATGCAGAACTGTATCCATAATTAAGCTGGATAATCATCATCTCATTAATTTTTTCCATAATTTGATTATCTGTCTTCATAAAGAAGTCAATAATTGTATAAATCCAACATACCAACAACAAAGGACTTACCATAGGAACTGTGATTTTCCACAAACTTTCCCATGATGTACAACCTTCCATTTCTGCAGCTTCGTACATACTTGGTGAAATGTTCTGCAAACCAGAAAGGAATATAATTATTTGAATACCAGAAGCCATTGCAACTTCATAAATTGAATCGATGATTTCAAAAAGTGTTGTAAAAACTTTCTCACTAATTCCATTTACACCGCCTGTATTAGAAACCAAGATTTGTTCAAGAACCGCGGTTATGGTATTTGAATTTCCAGATTCTTCAATTGTAGCTTTTAATTCAGCCATTAAAGCGTTGTTGTATTCAAGACCAACAAGAACACCAGAAGAAAGAATTACAGCCATAAAGAATATAGAACGAACTAACGCTCTTCCTTTGAATTTTTGATTCAATATCAAAGAAACAAAGAAACTAAATACGATTGTTGCCAATGATCTAAAAATCATGGTTGTAATAGATTCAACTAACATTCTGTTGAATTCAGGATCAATTGCGAACGCTCTTTTAAAATTTGCAAAATTATTCCAAGCAATATCAAATCCAGAAATTGAAAGTGTTACATCACTTAATGCCATCTTTAATGATTGACCAAGAGGTTTTACCATAAAGAATAAAAATCCTAAAATAAATGGCAGTATAAATATATATCCGATTACGGATCTTTGTTTTGTAAGTCCAATCTTACTCTTTTTTAACTTAAACATTATGCCTCCACCTTCATTACTTTATAATCACGAGCAGGAATTAAGATTCCATTGCCTGTTGTATAATCTGTGTATCCAAAATTAACGAAGACTTGATAATTGTTTTCATATTTAGTTACAGTTACATTATCTGATACAAACTGATGGTCAAGAATTTCAGAATTAATTGTTACACTAAGTTCTTTGTTATATCTTGAATAAATATCAGTCATCTTATCTTTCCAATTGTCATAGCAAGA
>CAYFND010000035.1:0-15567 GCA_964344405.1 uncultured Treponema sp.
ATCTAACTTGATGTTTAAAACCTTGTGTGATTTCACATGCTACAAAAACTTTTTTTCCCTCAATCCTAAGAATTTTAACTTTTGTTGTATAAATTTTCTTGTTTTCAACTTTTGAAAGCACCACTTTGCTATCTTTTTCTGTTACCGGTCTGACTTCTTTCCTGCCTTCCTTATAAAAACGAAAAAATGACGAGATCTCAAAAACATTATTCTTTTCTAAAATATATGAAGGTTTTTCTATAGGATAACCTTTTAGAATAACACTGTTATTACTTACTAAGTTGCATTCAGCAGAATATGTTTTTACAAAATTATTATTCTTTTGATTTATCAGCATTTTGTCATAGAAACTTTGTTCAGTGGCAATCATCAACAATCCTGAAGTTACATTATCAATACGGTGTAATAACCCATGTTCTATTGTTTTTTTTCCACTAACAGAAAGGATTTCTGGAAATCTTTTTGCTGTAAAATAAAGGGCGTTATTATCATCATTTTCTTTAATTGGAGCTGACGGCATTGTTGAAGGTTTGTTGATTATTACAAAAGGTTCATTTTCCGTTGGTTCATGAAGAATTTCAATATCGCTCATTTCTTTTTTCCAAGCAATTTATGATTTTTCGGAAGAATCTCTTTAGAATATTTAGCTTTTAATTGTTTCTCTATATTTAGAAACCGTTCAGGTGTTTTCGTTTTAAAAAGAGTAAAATTCTTATCTTTTGGAAGTTTTATTTTTAATTTGCAAGAATGAAGCATTAATGTTGCATTTGGAAATATCTTGTTCTCACTATTATATATTGAATCGCCTAGAATTGGACAGCCTAGATATTTCATATGAACCCTTATTTGATGTGTCCTGCCAGTTTTAATTCTAACACGCATTAATGAGAAATTTCCATAACATGAAATGCAGTCATAGATTGTTCTAGCATACTTTCCATCATTTGTGTCTACAACAGCCTTGAATCTATGCCTATTTTTGGGATCTCTGATGATTTGAGTTCTGACATCACCACTTTTTTCTTTTGGCCGGCCGGTACAAATACAAATATATTCTTTTTGCAAGCATCTATTTTTGAACTGAGATTGAAGCCATTCTTCACTATCTCTATTTTTTGCTGTAATAATTATTCCAGACGTCTCTTTATCAAGGCGGTGAACAATTCCTGGCCTTCTTCGCTCTAGGATTTCAGTTGTAGGTCCGTCTTTAATCTGATTAATAGAATTACGTCCCCAATGATATAATAAAGCGTTCACCAAAGTTCCAGACCAGTTTCCACAAGCAGGATGAGTTACCATTCCTTGGGTCTTGTTTACAACTGTGACGTCTTCATTTTCATATATTATATCCAAAGGTATATTTTCCGGCTCTATATTATCAGGAATATTATCTTCCCATTGGATGTCAATTTGATCATTAGCTTTTACTTTTTGAGATAATTTTGATTTTTTACCATTGATAAGGATTTCTGTTATTCCAGATTTTAATTTTGATCTGTTCATGCCGTTTGGCAACGAGGATATAAATTTATCTAAACGTTCGTTATTTGTGTATTCAGAAGGAACTTTCACCGAAAAAAAAGGCATTTCTACTCCCATAAAAAGTCAAATTGATTCAAAACTTACTCTGTTGTATCTGTTTTGGGGATTTCTAACTTTATTGCTTCAGGATCCTCATTAATTGGAATTACATGAATATTTGGGTCTTTTTGTTTAATTGTTTCTTTTTTTACATTACTTCTTTTTATCAACTGAACAATCAAATCAGTCAAACCGATTCCAACTGCAATACAAGCTGAAGTTATCAAAATATTTATCTGATCTTGTTGCGTAAAGATTCCGTTTTTTGTGGTGCAGAAGTTGTATTCCAGAGATTCTTTACTTAAATTATTTTGCATTTGAAATGATTTATATCCTGTAAAAGCTAAAGATGTACTTAGTGACACAAATGGAATTGATCCTAACGTAATAATTTCAAAACGGCGCAAATCTTTTAATGATTGAGGAAATTCATCTTCTTCATAAGGCTTTGGAGTTGTATCTGCGTCCTCTGCAAAAATTGAAACAGAAAATGATAATAAAAGTGTAAAAAACAAGATTTGTTTTATTCTTTTTCCAATCATCTAATATTCCCTTTCTCCAAAAATTGCCGTTCCTATTCTTACAATAGTTGAACCTTCTTCTATTGCAATATCATAATCATTTGACATTCCCATTGATAATTCTGTCAATTGCAATTCTGGAAACTGCTTTCTGTATTTTTCAGAAATATTTCTTAATGTTGAAAATGATTTATGGATCAAGTTTTTATCTTCAGTAAACGGTGCCATAGTCATAAAACCACAAGGAACTATATGAGGATACAACTTTTTATCACACATTGATAAAGCTTCAACTAATGATTCTTCAGTTTCAAAACCAGACTTTGATTCTTCACCAGTATGATATTCAAACATAATTTTTACTGTTTTATCTATTTTTGAACATTGTTTTTCAATTAAAGAAAGCATCTCTATTCTGTCAACTGACTGAATACAGGAAGCAACTTTCACTGCATTTTTTATTTTATTTGATTGAAGGACGCCAATCATATGCAATTCAATTTGACTGTTTTCTTCTAACAACTTTGGAAATTTTTCTACAGCCTCTTGAACTCTATTTTCTCCAAATAAAAATTGATTAGAATTAATTGCTTCTGTAATCTTCTCAACAGGATGAAATTTGCTTACAGCCAATAATTTTACACTATTTTCTTTTCTTCCTGTTTGTTTTTCAATATTCCTAATTTTATCATTAATATTTAATAGATTATCTTTTATTGACATACAAATCCTTCAATTTATAAACTTATATAATTTTTTGCGCTAAAAAAGAAATTGATTTATCACTAAAATTCTTTTCTAATGAAAGTTGTTTAATTTCATCATGTGAATATTCTTTATTTGGATAAATTGCAATAATAATCTCATCATTTTTTTGAACGAAATTCTTTTCTCCAAATTCTGTGTATCGAGTGGCACCTATAGAAATCATTATTTTTGTCGGATAATTATTCTTCTGCAGATAAGATTTGATATCTTCGCTTGGATCTGTGTTGTCTTGAGTGTTAAACTTTTCAATTATCCAATCAGTTAGTGTTTGATGAAAATAACTGTAACTACTAACAAAACTATCTTCACCATAATCAAATATCTCATTATTTCTAATTAGAAAGCTTGCAATGTTGTAATTATCAAGAATTCCTTCTTTTGAAAAACTATCAATCTCAATCAAATTTGAAGAAAATCCTTTGGTACATTCACCCCAATTCTTTTTCTCGCTAATTTTATTAGCTTTATCCCTTCTTATTGAACAATCATTCGAAGAGGCAAAATACAAAGGTTTTATTGATTTTACTAAGTTATTTTCCCAATCAACTGAGAAAATAATTCCACATTCCGCTTCACATTGTAGTTTTGATTCATATTCAGGATAAATTATTTTTTCATCCGAAAAAGGATAGACATTCAAAAAAGAAGGAATTCCTTTATCTGCATGAGGAATGTATGTTGGAAAAATCAATTTTGGAGCGTTTTTTTCTTTTGTAACAACATTAATAAAGTTTTTATCTTCTCCAGCTTGTTCCAGGTGGCCGGTGAAATTCCCAGCAATACCAAAAGTTGGAATATTCTTCAAATCAAAAATCATATTGAGAACAACCGTAATACCTTATCAGGACAAGCATTCACACATTCACCGCAGCTAGTGCATTTTGAATAATCAATCACAGGAATACCGCTTGAAATATCAATACATTGTTCTGGACATTTTTTTGAACAAATACCACATTTAAAACAACCAACTGTACAATCTTTTCTAATCTGAGGTTTGTTATCGCTATGATTTGAACAAACAGCAATAGAACCTTTTGTAGAAGCCGGTATCAATTTGAACAACTTCTTTGGGCATTCCTTCACACATTTTCCACAACCGACGCATTTTTTGTAATCAATTACAGGCAGCCCGTTAGCAGACAAAGACAAAGCATCAAAAGGACATTCCTTTATACAGTCTCCAAATCCGATACAGCCATAAGCACATTTTTTTGTTCCGTTTATTGTCAGTTGGGCAGCTTTACAAGTTTTTACACCAGTGTAAACGCCTTTTGAAACAGCACATTCCGAAGTTCCCTGGCAGGCAATGAAAGCCACCTTTGGAGAAACTTCAACACCAGCCTGTCCTAAAATTTCTGCTATTTTTGTAGCACATGAAGAACCACCGGCAACACAACCGTCAGTTGGAGCGTCCCCTTTTACAACGGCACCAGCAAAAGCATCACAACCAGCAAGTCCGCAACCACCACAATTTGCTCCGCTTAAAGCTTCTCTTACAAGTTCAACCTTTTTATCCATATTAACATGGAAAATCTTTTTGAAAAGTCCGAGTAAAACACCTAAGAAAAATGCTATAACTAAAGCAACTATTATTGTATATAAAATTGTATTCATATTACCTCTAGAAAAAATCTACTTTATCAATCCCTTGAATCCTAAAAATGCCAAACTTAGCAAACTAGCACAAACATAAAGAATAGGAGTTCCCTTAAAACTTTGAGGAATATTGGCAACTCTTACACGTCTTCTAACTCCGCTCATAATTACCATACTTAGAAGGAATCCAATCGCTGTTCCGAAAGCATAAACCAAACTTTGACCATAGTTGTAATTCTTACTGATACAGTTGATTGTTACACCTAAAACAGCGCAGTTCGTTGTGATTAATGCCAAATAAACACCCATTGCATTATAAAGTCCTGGAATCATCTTTTTTAAGAAAAATTCTACAAGTTGAACCAAAGATGCAATTATTAAAATGAAGAATAAAGTTTGCAAAAATTCCAAATGAAGTGGAATCATAATGAATTTATATATCGGCCATGTTACAGCTGTTGCTAAAATTATAACAAAAGTTGTTGCCAAACCCATACCTGTCGCTTTTTCTGTATCACTAGTCATTCCTATAAAAGGACAAATAGCCAAATATTGAATAAAAATTACGTTATCAATGAGGGCTGATTTAATAAAAAGTTCTAATGTTTCTTTCATAATCTCTATTCCTTTTTCTCTACTTCTGAAATAATCTTCATTTCATTCTTTTTCTTTTTGTTTGCAATATAATTTTTTGAACCTTGAACAATAGCGGCTAACAGTCCAAATACTATAAATCCACCTGGAGCACTATTCAAAATGCCAATTCTATAAGCCTCTGGAATAATTTCAACTTTAAATGGTGTTCCAGCTAATAAAGTTCCACCACCAAATAATTCCCTGAGTAAAGAAATCAATACTAGGACAATTGTATATCCTATACCCATTCCCAAAGCATCAAGAATTGATGAACCGACTTTATTTTTGGATGCAAAAGCTTCAACTCTACCCATGATGATGCAATTTACAACTATAAGGGGTAGAAATACACCCAAAGCATCATATAGCGAAGAAACATACGCTTGTAGAACAAGTTGCACGATTGTAGTAAAGGCGGCAATGATTATGATAAAAACAGGAAGACGAATTGCACTTGGAATAAGCTTTCTAAAGATACTAATAACAATTTCACTCATTACAAGAACAAACATCATACCGACGCCCATTCCCAATCCGTTAAAAATACTTGTTGTAACACCTAATGATGAGCATAAACCTATATTCAACACTAAAAGTGGGTTTTCTTTTATAAATCCATTCGTAAATATTTGAAGATTTTTATTCATAATCGTACTCCTTAAAATAGTTTAGAAGAGTTTTTGTACCTTCATTCATTAGTTTTCCAACAGCAACACTTGTAATTGTAGCTCCAGAAATAGCATCATAATTTTCATTGATTTTAAAACCGTCTGATGCATTTTTTCCTGAAAACTGACCATAGAATGTTTTTCCATTTTTTAATGTAAATGTTGAATCATTGGCTTTTAATCCAAATCCTGGAGAATCAGACAATTCTAGAAATTGCATACCTTTAACAATTCCATCAGTTCCTAAACCAACAATGATTTTCCCTCTTTCATAAGTAGGTCCTTCAACTTGAACAACTCCACCTATAACTTTTCCATCTTTCTTTGCAAGGTAAAAATCACTTACAGTTATTGTCTTGTCTTCTGAAGCAGAAAAATCATTCTTTTGTTCAAATTCATCAGCTTCAGAAAAAACTGCCTTCATAGCAACATTAGCTTTATTTATTTGATTCTGAATTATTTTTGGTGATGTAAGATTATTTACAACAGCAAGAATTGTACATGAAGCTACAGCATAACAAACAAGTATCAATCCTAATTTTATCATTCCAAAAATAGAATCTTCCTTTACATCACTCATTTTGAATCTCCACTATTCTTAATATTTACACCATTCTTCAAATCAAATTCCATTGCAATTTTACTTGTGTCCGGCCTTTGATTTCCTTTTTTACCATATCCATAAATTCTACTTGTGAAATTATTCAAGAAAGGTGCTATTGAATTCATAATCAAAATGCTGAACATAACTCCTTCCGGGTAACCGCCAAACTGTCTGATTAAGAATGTGATCAATCCACAACCAAAACCAAAAATCAATCTGCCTTTGTGAGTTACAGGAGTTGTAGCATAATCTGTCACCATGAACACAGCTCCAAACATCAATCCACCAGTTAAAACTGCTAGAATTGATTGAGAAACAGCATAATTAAAACCATTCTGAACAGAAGCTAAGAAAGTTCCCAAAACAACAGTTAATACCATTGATAAAGAAGCTCTCCAATCAATAATTTTTACAACCAATAAAAATACAAATGAAATAAGAAGTAAAAGAATTGAGGTTTCACCAATACAACCAGCCTTGTTACCAATAAAAAAGTTGAAGTATGTTGAAGAAGTCACTTCCAAAGTTCCATTTTTTATAGCGCTTAATGGAGTTGCAGAAGAAACTGCATCTATATTAATCAAACTGGAATTGATTTTAGGTTGAATCCAAGAAGCTCCTAAAGCTGAAGGAAAACTGATGAACAAAACAGCCCTTCCTGTTAATGCCGGATTAAAAACATTTGCTCCCAATCCACCAAAAAGTCCTTTTGCTACAACAATTGCAACCAAATCACCAAGAAGGATCATCCAAATCGGTGTTGTAGGAGGACAAACCAAAGCTAGCAAGACACCAGTTACACAAGCAGAAAGATTTTTAATGATTATCTTCTGATTCGTTATCTTTTGAAACAAGGCTTCTATAATCACAGAACCTAAAACTGAAACTAGAACTAGAACTAAAGCCCTTATTCCAAAAAATACAACGCCTGCAATTACTTCAGGTAATAGAGCAATTAAAACACCAAGCATTATTTTTTGTGTTGAAGTACCAAACGAAAAGTGTGGACTTGATGATAAATAATATTTTCCGTTATCCATTATTTTGCTCCTTCTGTTGAAGCTGCTTTATTGCTTTCTTTCTTTGCCAACATATCTTTCTTCATTTTTTCTTCCATCATTTTAGCCCGTAGGACATTTTTTCCCATTCTAAAGCGTTGAACCAATTGAACATTTGCAGGACAGACAAAAGCACAGCATCCACACTCAATACAATCCATCAATCCAAGTTTTTTGGCCTTATCATAATTTCCTGCTTTTAATTCCCTTATAATCAAAACTGGTGGCAAATGCATTGCACAAGTTGAAACGCACTTTCCACAACCTATACAAGGGCTTTCTTCCTTTAATACAGTTTCTTTCTCTGTTAAAAATGTTACACCGCTCGTTCCTTTTGCAACAGGAAAGTTTGTACCAGACATTGCAAATCCCATCATAGGACCGCCGCTTATAACTTTTACAACTTGGTCTTCTTTAATTTTAAAAGTATCTGGAATTAAATCACTGATTAAAGTTCCAATTGGAACCCTTATATTACAAGGATTTTCAACACCGTTACCGCTTATTGTCAAAGCTCTATCAATTAAAGGTTTGCCTTCTCTACAAGCGTCACTAATTGCACAGACAGTACCAACATTTGATATTATACAACCTGCATCAGCGGGAAGTTTTGCAGAAGGAATTTCTACATTCAAGCAAGAAGAAACTATGAATTTTTCTGATCCCTGAGGGTATTTTGTCTTCATAATACAAACAGAAATATCATCTGAATAACCATTTTTAGTTATTTCTTCTTCCAATTTTGGAAGTAAGTATTCTTTGTTTTTTTCTAACGCAACAATTCCTTTAGCTCCAACCAACCGTAAGATGATTGCAAGCCCGTCAACAACTTTATATGTATTTTCAAAAAGAGTTCTTTCATCACAAGTTAAATAAGGTTCACATTCAGCTGCATTCACTAAAACATAGTCGATTGTTTTATCAGCAGGAGGATTTAACTTTACGTGAGCCGGAAATGAAGCGCCACCCATACCAACAATGCCGGCTTCCTTTATTCTTTCTAAAACATCTTTTTCATCAGAAGTAAAAGGATCTATAGGAGGCATAAACTGTTCATTGTTTGAATCGTCACTTTTTATAACGATGCAAGGAACTTCGGTGTTACCTGTTACCATACAATTTTGAATCTTCATAACTTTGCCAGATATTGAAGAATGAACAGGACAGTTCATAAATTTGTCACCAGAAGCAATCTTCTGACCTCTACAAACTGTATCACCAACTTTTACCAAAGGAGAATTCGGAGCTCCTCCCATTGTAATAGGAATTGTTACAGTCTTACTAACTGGAAAAGCATCTGTTATTGCACATTGATTGCTTAATTCTTTCATTTCCTGTGGATGTATTCCACCTTTAAATGTATGAGTTTTCATAAAATTCATTATAATTAATTCTTAATTAAAAATAAACATATAAGGTAGTAAACATTCATAGATTTTTTATATTTTTTTTTATACTATACGCTCATGAAGAAACTATTAATACCACTCTATTTTGTTTTAATTTTATCAGTTGGATGTTCTGCGAACAAAGAGGCTGACAATTATTTTGAATCCATGAACACCTTTATGAAAGTTCGCTGTTATGGAGAAAATTCTGAAGAAGCTAACAATGCCGCTCAAAAACTAATTGGTAATTTGGAAGGTTTGATTTCTGTAACAAAACCAGAAAGTGAAATTTATCAGATTAATCATGCAGATCAGGATGAGTTTCCTATGGAGATTTCACCCAAAGTGGCAGACTTACTTAGAACAACCCTTAATATGTCTACAAAAACAGACGGTGCATTAAATCCTTGCTTATATCCTATTACATCAGCTTGGGGGTTTACAAAAAAACAGTACAAAGTTCCAGACGAACAAACGATTCAAGGATTATTAAAGCTCACAGACTACACAAAAGTTAACCTTGACGAAAATAAAATTTCAATTCCAGCAGGAATGATGTTTGACTTAGGAGCCGTAGGAAAAGGTTTTGCCGGTGATGAAGCAATTGCAACACTAAAATCATACGGAATAAAGTCAGCACTTTTAGATTTGGGCGGAAACATTCAAACTATCGGTTCAAGACCAGACGGTTCACCTTGGGTTATCGGAATAAAGAATCCCTTTGGCGAAGAACCGATTGGAACCCTTAATATAAAAAATCAATCTGTAATTACCAGTGCCGGATACGAACGCTACTTCATTGGTGACGACGGCAAAAAATACATCCACATTTTTGACGGAACGACCGGACGTCCAGTTGAAAACGAAGTTCTTTCTGCAACTGCAATCGGTGACAACGGAACTTTATGCGACGCCTTGTCTACATCACTTTTTGTAATGGGAGTTGATAAATCAATTTCTTTATGGAAAAAAGAAAAGAACTTTGACTTCATAATTATTACAAATGACAAAAAGATTTACATTACAAAAAACGCCTATAAAAATTTTAAACTTACTACAGAAGATTCAGAAATTAATGTACTAATTGTAAAATAAACAAATAAATATCAAATTATTGCAATTATTTTATAGGTAAATATATTAACAAAAACTAAAAATGGTATTATCATAAAAAGGATATACTGATGTATTACGGCTTATTGTCGATATTCTAAATTTATTAGGGAGCTAGTATGAATTATTCATATTTTCCTGGATGTACGCTTAAAAACAAAGCTAAAGATTTGGACCGGTACGCTCGTGCCAGTGCAGAAACCTTAGGCTTTACTCTTTCAGAGATTTCTGATTGGCAGTGTTGTGGCGGCGTTTATCCGTTGGCATCAGATGAAATTGCAACAAAGCTTTCATCTGTAAGAGCGCTTGCAAAAGCTAGAGATGCGGGAAATGATTTAATTACTCTCTGTTCTGCATGTTACAATGTCATTAAAATGGTTAACAATGATATGATTAACGATGAGAATGTTATTCTTAAAGTTAATAATTATCTTTTGCAAGATGACATTCAATATCATGGCGAAACAAAGGTACTTCACTTCCTTGAAGTATTAAGAGATGTAATTGGTTGGGACAAAGTAAAGGCTGCAGTTAAGAATCCTTTTACAGGAAAAAAGATTGGAGCATACTACGGTTGTCTTCTTCTTCGCCCTGGCAAAGTTATGCAGTTTGACGATCCTGAAAATCCTCAAATTTTGGAAGATTTCATCAAGGCTATTGGAGGAACTCCAGTAATCTATGCACAAAGAAACGAATGTTGCGGTGCATACACAATGTTTGATGACAAATCTATTCCACAAAAGAGAGCTAAAGCTATTTTAACAAATGCTGAAGATCAAGGTGCTGATTTCCTTGTTACAAGTTGCCCTCTTTGCAAATACAATCTTATTAAGAATAAGGCTGACAGTAAGCTAGATGTAATTTATTTTACAGAACTTTTAGCTCAGGCACTTGGTGTAAAAGGAGCTGAAAATGCTTAATAAAGAAATAGAACAATTCAAAAGTGATATTTTATCTATAAGTGGAGTAAATCCTAAAAAATGTATGGTTTGTGGAAAATGTTCAGGTACATGCCCAAACTATGATTCTATGGAATACCATCCTCACCAATTTGTTCAAATGGTTGAAAATGGCGATATAGAAAGTCTCTTAAAAACAAAATCTATTTATGCTTGTTTATCTTGTTTTGCATGTCTGGAAAGATGTCCTCGTCAAGTTGAACCAGCTAAATTAATAGAAGCAGTTCGTATGGTTGTTGAGCGTCAACGCGGTCCTCAGAAATTGGAAGCTGAAAAAGTTCCTGAATTCTTGGATGACGAAATCCCTCAGCAGGCTATCGTTAGTGCATTTAGAAAATATCGTAAATAAGGAGTGACAAATGGAAAGAATTGGTGTTTTCGTATGTCACTGTGGTACAAATATTGCTGGAACAGTTGATGTAGCTAAGGTTGCAGAAGAACTTGGAAAAGTAAATGGCGTTGTTTATTCAACTCATTATACATACATGTGTTCTTCAGCTGGTCAGAAAATAATTGAAGATCACATTAAAGATGACAAATTAACAGGTGTAGTTCTATGTTCTTGTTCTCCACGTATGCATGAAAAAACATTCCGTGCATGTGCAGAAAGAGCTGGTCTAAACCCATACAAAGTTGAAGTTGCAAATATCCGTGAACAAACATCATGGGTTATGAAAGATATGGAAAAAGCTACAGAAAAAGCTATTGCTTTAGGTAAAGCTGCTGTTGCAAAAGCTATTCTTGATACATCACTCATCCCTGGTGAAACTCCAGTTACAAAAAGAGCTTTAGTAATTGGTGGTGGAATTGCAGGTATTACAGCAGCCCTTGACATTGCAGATGCAGGTTTCCCTGTAGATATAGTTGAAAAGAAGCCTACAGTTGGTGGAAAGATGGCAATGCTTGATAAAACATTCCCTACTCTTGACTGTGCATCTTGTATCGTTACTCCAAAAATGACAGAAGTAAGTCAGAATGCAAATATCCGCATTCTATCGTACAGTGAAGTTGTTGGTGTTAAAGGTTATATTGGTAATTTCTCTATTGATATTAAAAGACACGCTCGTTTTGTTGATGAAACAAAATGTACAGGTTGTGGTGAATGTATAGAAAAATGTCCAATGAAAAAAGTTCCAAATGATTTTAATTTGAACTTAAACACAAAAAAGGCAATCTATATTCCTTTTGCTCAAGCTGTTCCAAAAGTTGCAACAATCGATTCTTCATACTGTCTACATATGCAGTCTCTTGCTAAAGGTAAGAACAATGTTTGTGGAATGTGTGAAAAAACTTGTGGTGCTGGAGCTATTAATTTCAATCAAAAAGATGAAGTTCTAACAGAAAAATACGGGGCTATCATTGTAGCTACTGGATACAATCCTATTGACTTACAGAAATTTGATGAATTTGCATATTCTCAAAGTCCAGATGTTGTTTCATCTTTGGAATTTGAACGTTTATGTAATGCTTCCGGTCCAACAAACGGACATTTACTTCGTCCTTCAGATGGCAAAGAACCAAAAACTATTGTATTCGTACAATGTGTAGGTAGCCGTTGTTCTGCAGATAGCACAAAAGGTCACGAATATTGTTCAAAAGTTTGTTGTATGTATACAGCAAAACACGCAATCTTAACTAGAGACCATTACCCAGAAACAAATTGCTATGTATTCACAATTGATGTCAGAGCTCCTGGTAAAAACTTTGATGAATTCTACAGACGTGCAGTTGAACAATACGGAGTTCATTACATTAAAGGTATGGTTGGTAAGGTTACTCCTTTAGCTGACGGTACACTTGATGTTCAAGGTTCAGACTTGATTCTTGACAAACAATTACATATTAAAGCTGATATGGTTGTACTTGCCGCATCAATCGAAGCTGATAAATCAGCTAGACCTCTTGCTACAATGCTTACAACTTCAATGGATAACAATGACTTCTTCTTGGAAGCTCATGCAAAACTACGTCCTGTTGAAAGTCCTACAGCTGGAATCTTCTTGGCAGGTTGCTGTCAAGGTCCAAAAGATATTCCAGAAACTGTTGCACAATCATCTGGAGCGGCGGCAAAAGCTATATGTCTATTGGTAAAAGATAAATTAAAGAATAATCCATGTACTGCAAATCCTGATGAAAACGCTTGTAACGGTTGTGGTCAGTGTGAAAATGTATGTCCATATGGAGCTATTTCTTATATTCAAAAGGATTTCCGCGGTCCAAACAGAACAACAATTACACGTCGCATTTCTCAAGTAAATAGCGCAATGTGTCAAGGTTGTGGTGCTTGTACAGTAGCTTGTCCTTCTGGAGCAATGGATCTTAAAGGATTCTCAAATAAACAAATTATGGCGGAGGTTGATGCAGTATGTCAGAATCTGTAAAAAATACTTCATGGACACCTAAAATTGTAGCTTTTTGCTGCAACTGGTGTTCTTATGCCGGTGCCGACCTTGCAGGTAATAATCGTCTAGAATATCCTGCAGAAGTAAAAATCATCCGTATTCCATGTTCATGTAGATTAAATCCTTTATTTATTCTCCGTGCTTTTCAACGTGGAGCTGATGGTGTTATTCTTTGTGGTTGCCACCCAGGCGATTGTCACTACACTACAGGAAATTATTTTGCACGTCGTCGTATGACTTTACTTTTCAGTATGCTGGATTATCTTGGTATTGAAAAAGCTCGTACTCGTGTTGAATGGTGTTCTGCAGCTGAAGGTGTACGTTTTGCAGGAATTATGAATGATTTTGTTTCTAAAGTTGTTGAACTTGGTGAAAACAAAAAGTTGGAGGACGTACGATGCAAGACAACAAAATAACATCCACACTTATTGAACGCGCTAAAGCTTTACTTGAAGAAGGAAAAGTAAATCGTGTTGTTGGTTGGAGAAAAGGTCTTTTTGATTATGATGTAACTCCTAGTGTTTTCACAACAGCAGAAGACTTAGATAAGAACTTTGTTTACGATGAAAATTGTGGTGCTAACCTTTCTAAATATCTTGTAAAGATTACAAAAGAAATAGAAATCAAAAAAAGCACAACTAGAATGAATAATTCTATGGCAAAACAAAGAGATCCAAATGCACAAGATGCTCCAATTCCAGAAGAAAAAGTTCTTGTATTTTTAAAACCATGTGATACTTACAGTTTCACAGAACTTTTAAAAGAAAACAGAATTACAAGGGATGATGTATTTGCAATTGGAATTCCTTGTGATGGAATGAAAGATCCTGAAACTAATAAAATCGCTGAAAGATGTGAAAACTGTAAAAGTAAAAAACACGTTACATACGACGAACTTATTGGTGATGATGGAGACATCCTTGACTCAAAAAGATTTGATGAAGTTGCAAAAATTGAAGCCTTGTCTGCTGACGAACGCCACGAATTTTGGAAAAACGAGTTTTCAAGATGTATAAGATGTAACGCTTGTCGTGATATCTGCCCAGCTTGTACTTGTGAAAAATGTGTATTCGACAACAACAATCTTTATACTTCACAAAAAGTTGCTCAAACAAGTTTTGAAGAAAGTTTATACCACATAATCAGAGCTTGGCACGTTGCTGGTCGCTGTACAGATTGCGGTGAATGTTCAAGAGTATGTCCAGAACATATTCCTTTACACTTACTTAATAGAAAATTTGCAAAAGACATAAATGAAATTTACGGACCTTATATTGCAGGAAGTGACATGGAGACAAAACCTCCAATGCTTACTTATACAACAGAAGATTCAGAACCAAGTATTATTTATGATCGTTCTAACAATGAAGACGGAGGTAAACAATAATGCTCTCTCTTCCAATTGAAAAAATTGATACATTGTTTGAAGCAATAGCTTCAAAAGAAAACCTTTATATTCCTGTTGACAACACTTCAGGAAAAGCAAACTTCCAGAAATGGGAAAAAGGTGTAAAACTTTCAAATGCTCTAAAGACTATTAGATCTGCAAAAGAATTTTTCTTTCCTAAAGCTGAAAATTTAGCTAACTACAAAATTAATGGAAAAGAAATTACTGTTGAAGATCCACGAAAAGACCTTCAAGATTTTGTAATCTTTGGTGTTCGCGCTTGTGATGCTAAGAGTTTTGAAACAATTGATAACGTTTATCTAAACATGACTCCTGTTGATTCTTACTATAAAAATAGAAGGGATCATGGAACTGTAGTGACTTTGGCTTGTACTGATCCTGCTCAAACTTGTTTTTGTTCAACATACAAAATTGATGCGGTAAATCCAGCTGGAGATGTAAGTGTTTGGGTTGCAGATGGAAAATATTATTTCAACGCAAATACAGATAAAGGTAAAAAACTTATCGAATCAGTAAAATCAATTCTTGCAGACTCAGATGAAAAAGCTGTCGAAAAAGCAAAAAAAGAAATTACTGAAAAAATTGAAAAATTACCATTTGCTCATCTTGATTTGTCAAAATTTGTTGGCAAAGATATGATGAAAATCTTCAATTCTGATGTTTGGAATAAAGTTTCTGAAAGTTGTTTAGGATGCGGAACATGTACTTATGTATGCCCTACTTGTATGTGTTTTGATGTAAGAGATTTTGATACAGGAAATGGAATCAAACAAGTTCGTTGTTGGGATTCATGTATGTATTCAGATTTTACACAAATGGCTGCTGCTAATCCTCGTCTTACTCAAAAAGAACGTTCAAGACA
>CAYFND010000035.1:15577-16891 GCA_964344405.1 uncultured Treponema sp.
GACAACGTTTTATGCATAAATTGATGTATTATCCTATGGCTCACGATGGTCTTTTTGCTTGTGTTGGTTGCGGTAGATGTCTAGAAAGCTGTCCAATCAATATGAATATTGTTAAAGTTATCAAAGCTTTTAATAATGAAACAACGGAGGAAAAATAATGGAACAAAACGAATCATTTATTCCTTATGTTGGTAAAATTATCGATATTCATCAAGAAACTCCAGATGTAAAAACATTCAGAGTTGTTGGTCTTGATGGAAAAAAACTCTTCAATCATATTCCAGGTCAGTGTGCAATGCTCATCGTTCCTGGTGTTGGCGAATCGATGATTTCTATTACTTCTTCTCCAACATTAAAAGAATACATGGAATTTAGTATTAAAAAATGTGGTTGTGTTACTGATTTCTTACATAATGCGGAAGTTGGACAACAGATTTGTATAAGAGGACCTATTGGTAATGGATTCCCTGTTGATACTAAATTAAAAGGTAAAGATATATTAGTTATCGCCGGTGGTATTGGAATTGCTCCTGTTCATTCAGTTGTAAATTATATGATGGACAATCGTGCAGATTATGGTCGTATTCAGGTAATTTACGGTTCTCGCTCTAAAGCTGATTTAGTTCGCCTTGATGAAATGGAAAATGTTTGGATGAAACAACCTAACTGTTCTATTAATTTAACTATTGATAGAGCTGAAGAAGACTGGAAAGGTCATGTTGGTTTTGTACCTCCTTTTGTAACTGAATGCAATCCAAATCCAGATATGACAGTAATCATGTGTGGACCTCCAATTCTTATTCACCTTTCACTTGATGCATTGAAAAAACTTGGTTTTAAAGATTCTCAAGTCTTTACAACTATGGAAATGCGTATGAAATGTGGAATTGGAAAATGCGGTAGATGTAATATTGGTGATAAGTTCGTTTGTAAAGATGGACCTGTATTCAGTTTTGATCAACTGGGTGAATTACCTCCAGAATATTAATCTACTAATAGATACAAATAGCTGTATTTAGAAATAACTATGCGTCATCTTTTTGACGCTTATTTAGGAGAATAAAATGGCAGAAAAGAAAGAAATGGCTACAATATATCTGTTTGGAAAAAAATATGATGTACCAGCAGAACTAACAATCATGAACGCTATGGAATATGCTGGTTATCAGTTAAAACGTGGATGTGGTTGTAGAAATGGATTCTGTGGAGCTTGTGCCACAATTTATAGAATTAAAGGAAAAAATCAACTTCAAACATGTCTAGCATGTTCTAAAAAAGTTGAAGATGATATGTTCATCGCAACATTACCATTTT
>CAYFND010000036.1:0-12293 GCA_964344405.1 uncultured Treponema sp.
AGTGGTGAAGATGATTGTTCTGCAGGACTTTCAATAAAAGCGTCTGCTTCGTGATGAGCACCGGCTGCATCCAAGAAATCACGAGAAATATCTACAATAGTTTTTCCACGCCATTTCATAACAAGTCTGTTTGTATCTGTAACTTCTGCTACAACGACAGCCTGTAGGTTTTCTTTATTTGCTTCATTAATGAATCTTTCAACATCACCTTTTCTTACAACGACAGCCATTCTTTCCTGGCTTTCAGAAATTGCAAGTTCAGTTCCGTTCAAACCTTCATATTTTTTTGGAACATTATCCAAATTGATGTCCAGACCAGGTGCCAATTCACCAACGGCTACTGATACACCGCCTGCACCAAAATCGTTACAGCGTCTTATCATCAAGCTTACGTCTTTATTGCGGAACAAGCGTTGGATTTTTCTTTCTTCAACTGCGTTTCCTTTTTGAACTTCTGCAGCAGCTGTTGTAACTGATTTTACTGTGTGAACTTTTGATGAACCAGTTGCTCCACCAATTCCGTCTCTTCCTGTTCCTCCACCCAAAAGTACAATAATATCACCGCATTCTGGGCGTTCACGAATAACTGTATCAACTGGAGCGGCTGCAATTACTGCGCCTAATTCCATTCTTTTTGCAACATAACCTGGGTGGTAAATTTCTTCTACCTGACCAGTTGTAAGTCCAATTTGATTTCCATATGAAGAAAATCCTTGAGATGCCTCGCGGACAATTTTTAGTTGAGGAAGCTTACCTTTTAAAGTCTGGGACAAAGGAACTGTTGGGTCGCTGGCACCTGTAATACGCATTGACTGATAAACCCAAGAACGACCGCTCAATGGATCGCGGATTGCTCCACCAAGACAAGTTGCCGCACCACCAAAAGGTTCAATTTCTGTCGGGTGGTTATGAGTTTCATTTTTGAACATCATCAACCATCTTTCTGTAGCTTTTGGTTCAACAGCAGCTATTTTTTTACCGTTCTCATCTGTTGTGTAATGAACGTCAATATAAACAGAACAAGCATTGTTTTCTTCAGACACTTCCATGTCTTCAAGTTTTCCATGCTTCTTCAAGTATTTCATTCCAATTACAGCCATATCCATTAGATTTACAGGCTTGTCTTTTCTACCGGCATATAAATCTGTACGCATATTATTGTAGTTTTCTAATGATTTCTGGAATAAATCTGAATATGGACCTTTTTCAATTTCAATATTTTTTAATTCTGTTAAGAAAGTTGTATGACGGCAGTGATCTGACCAATAGGTATCTAAAACACGAATTTCTGTTTCTGAAGGATCACGTTTTTCACCTTTAAAATAATCCTGTAGAAATTTAATATCCGGCAAATCCATTGCAAGACCCATTTTTACACGGTAGTCTTCCAATGTTTGTTCATCCCAAGATATAAATCCTTCTACAAAAGGAATGTCATGTGGAACTTCAGTTTTAATTTTTAGAGTTTCAGGTTTCTTTTCATCTGTAAGTCTGGAATCAACTGGATTTATTAAATAATTCTTGATTCTAGCTATTTCATCTTCTGTTACCGAACCAGATAAAATAACAATCTTTGCACAACGAACAACAGGATTTTCTGAACATTTTTTTACATTGTTCAATCCTGCTCTTAAAATTTGAATGCACTGTTCTGCACTATCCGCCCTCTGGTCATATTGTCCGGGCAAATACTCCCAGATAATCTGAACGGCATTTTTTTCTGTAGGTAAAGTTTCAAATGTACAATAATCACTTTGTGCTTCAGAAAATATTCTTCCGGCAGCAATCTTTACTACTTCATCGCTTACGTTTTCTATATCGTAACGATTAAAATAACGAACTGCTGTAACTCCGGCAATTCCCAAAAAACCAGTAATTTCTGAATAAATACGCTTTGCTTCATTTTCGAAGCCTGCTTTTCTTTCTACATATAAACGGTACATAATAAAATTATAATGAAAACACCAATGATTTACAACATTGTAGAAAAGCTCGGATATTAATTTAAGGATTATATTACCCAAATAAAAAAGCACGTTCTAAATTAAAACACTTTATTTAGAACGTGCTTGTATTAATGTTTCTGTTTTGTTTCAGAAGCTTATAATCTAGTATTTGAATGTTCCAGTTGTGATTACACCGCCATTACTGTAAACATCAAAGTTTATAGCTCCAGTTGCTTTTGAAAGTTCAGTATAGAAATCTGCAAGATTCTTGATTGACTTTCCATTTACAGCTGTAATGATGTCTCCATTCTGAAGCCTCATAGATGAAGCTGGTGATTTTTCTGCAACACTAGTTACAACAATTCCTTGAACTTTTTTGTCATCAATGTTCAATTGTTTTCTTAAATCATCTGTTAATCCTAACGCCAAGAAGCCTGGGAATAATTTTGAATTTGTAACTTTAGAATCATCTTCACGTTTTGTAATCTTTACAGAAAAGTTTGTATTCTTTCCATTTCTTACAACAACAAAATCAGCAGATGAACCAACTTCCAAATTACCAACATCGCGGATAATCTGATTTAGATTGCTGACTTTTTTACCATTCAATTCAACAATAAAATCACCTGGTCTTAATCCACCTTTATATGCTGGTGAATCAATGAATATTTCTGAAATAAACGCACCTTCATCAGCTTTTATTCCTAATTCAGATTTGTCCTCTTTTGAAATCTCACTTAAAGTAACGCCAACCCAACCGTACTCAACTTTTCCATTCTTTATGAATGAATCTATTGAACGTTTTACGTTGTTTATTGGAATAGCAAATCCCAAACCTTGTGAACCGCCAGATTGAGAGGCAATCCAAGTGTTGATTCCTATAACTTCACCATAAATGTTTACCAAAGGACCGCCAGAGTTACCTTGATTTATAGCTGCATCAGTTTGAATAAAATCGTTAATATTTGACATTTGAGTTTCTGAACGGCCTGTAGCACTTACAATTCCTTGTGTTACAGATTGTCTATAACCCATTGGTGCACCCATTGCCAAACAAATATCACCAGTTTTTACATCATCAGAATCACCCAAAGATGCAATAGAAATACTTGAATCAGATGATTCAAATGAAACCAACGCTATATCAAGTCTTGAATCGGCACCAACCAATTTACCTTCAAATTCCCGGTTGTCGTTCAATTTTATACTGATTTTTGAAGCAGAACCTGCAACATGGTTATTTGTTAGAACATAAAAAGTATTTCCTGTCTTTCTAACAATTACACCAGAACCCAAACCTTTTGATTCATATTCTTTTGGTTTTGTTTCGTTACTTCCATTTCCACCTCTTGGAGTTCCAAAGAAATATTCAAAAGGACTTGAAAATTCACTAAATGGGTCTGTATAAGTCTTTGTTTCTGTAACATCAACTTCAACTACAGCAGGAAGCATTGTGTCGCTAATCTCTCTAAATGAAGTTTGCAATGCTGAAACAATATTCATTGCTTCGGAATGACTTCCTCTTGTTGAAGTTTCAGCATAAGCTGTATCAGAATTGCCAGATGCATAAGTAGTTTGTGCAGAACCTTCAACTTTGGATTTACCGCTAACTAAGGAAACTACCACAAAAGCAACAGCAGCAACTGAGGCTATTGAAGTAAAACCCAAAACACCTTTAGTCCATTTTTTCATTTTTTTATCTCCTATAACAATCATCAATCAAAGATTTTTAAATGAAATCTTTTAATGTGAAGTATATTTTTTTTGTTATTACTTTATAAAATAATTTTCTTCAGTAGAATTTCATTGCATATATAAAAATAATAAAATATGAGAAAAAGTGTTACAAAAAAAACAAATTATTATTTATAGTTTAAATCTGTTAGAATTTCTGTATGATCTTTAAAAACGGCAACTGTGTGTTCTTCATGACAAGAAATCTTTCTATCACAAGTTACAACTGTCCAATCATCACCTAAAGTCTCAACATCAGCTGTTCCCAAATTAATCATAGGTTCAATTGCCAAGACCATTCCCGCTTGAATACGAGGGTTTGCGCCACGGAACGGACAATTTGGAATGCTTGGGTCTTCATGAACATCAAGACCTACTCCGTGTCCGCAATAATCATAAACAACGCCATAACCATTTTTATCCGCAATTTCATATACAGCATTTGCTATATCACTGATTCTATTTCCAACAACACAAGCTTTAATTCCAGCCTGCAAACATTCTTCAGTAATTTTTTGAAGTTTCTTTACTTCCGGCTTTACATTTCCAATTAACAATGAATGTGTTGTATCACTAATAAAACCATTTTTGTTAATTCCAACATCAATAGAAACCAAATCACCGTCTTTAATAATTCTCTTTTTTGAAGGAATGCCGTGAATTACTTCTTCGTTTATGCTGATGCATATTGCACCAGGAAAATCCTCACTATACCAAGCTGGAACACCGCCATGAGATGTTATGTAGTTTTTAAATAAATCATCAACTTCCTTTGTTGACATTCCAGCCTTAACTAAAGGAATTAATTCATTAAACATGTCTGCTGTAATATGACAAACATCTCTAATTTGTTTTATTTCCTCATCATTCTTTAATCTAATCATAATATTTACCTCTTTAAATCACTAATTTAATAATCTTTGAGCTTCTTCCATACAAATTGAAGCAGTATATTGATCCCCAATTTTTGAATATTTTGATGCCATTTTCCTTAAAAAAAACGAATCATCATTCTTTGAGAATCCCAAATCCAAAGCTCTTTCCCAAACATCAATTGCCAGCTCATCATTCATGTATCCATCAATCTTTTTCCGCAAAATGTTTATAGTAAAATCTATAACTTCCGGGAAAAACAAGTTGAAGTAATGAAGGCGATATTCCAATAGAATTATCTGCTCCAACAATAGAAAGGCATCGTAATACTCCTCCCTAAAGACCAGCTCTTCGGCAAGTATATAGCCATAATCCATAAAGTCTTCATGAGTAAACCATTTTTTTAAGGAAAAAGTTTGAAAACTTGACTGCATACGTTTAAATTCTTTTACAGCTTCATTTTCATTATTGTGAATCAAATCAAAAAAGATTAATTTTGCACGACTTTCTTCATCATTTCGTGCTAAAAGCCACTTTCTATAATCAAAAGAATCCCCGTTTTGACGGTTCGCGTTCATTTTTCTTATATAAGTTTCGTCAAAGAGATTTCTTTGGTGTTCGTCAGATAGGATTCTATATGCTTCAACTAAATTATCAAATTCTTTTCGTTTTTTGTTATCACCTGTTGCATCAGGATGTAAATTCTTTGCCTTGATTCTGTAAGCTTTTTTAATTTCTACTAAAGAAGCTCCTTCGCGTACACCTAAAATTTGATAATAATTAATCATTTAGAAAATTTTAAATTCCTCTTCTATATTTCTTTTTTGAATAATCAGAACTGGACATTTAGAATTTGAAAGTATCTCATTTTGATCTGATGACAATACAAATCTGTGAACATCATTTTTGGTGGACTTGCTTTCATTTCCACCAAGGATAATCAAATCGGAATTGAACTCTTCTGATACTTTTAGAATTTCATTGAAAATTCCGCCACATCTAAGTTCTTTTTCAATTTTTAGACCTTTGGAAACAGCAAGCATCTCTATATAGTTCAAATAATGCTCACCGTCAATTTTTAATTTTTTTTCAAATTCATCTTTTTCTTCAGTTATAAAGAATTTATTCATTGTTAAGTATTTGATTGTTTCTGTATCTACAACATAAACAGCTTTTAGAGACAAGTTATAACTTTTTGCCATCATAATAGCATACATTGCTGCATGAATTGATGATTGAGAACCATTTATTGCTACTATTATTTTTTTGTAGAATGATTTACTCATCTATTTTTCACCCTCTTTACGAACACTTCGTTTTTTTAAGGCTTTAAGAACAAATACATTTTCACGTTCTCGTTCTTCCAGAACACTTTCTATATAAAGCTTCGTTTCCTCAGCTTGAGGAATAATCATCTTATCAAGAGCATTTACACGTCGTTGTGTTTTTTTAACTTCTTCTGCCAAGCGCCAAACGATTGTTCTAATAGAAACCATTTGTGTCAGCAAAGATAAAAGTTCAAAAAACTTGACGATTGTTTCATCAGTATTCGCGTAAGTACCAATCAAAGAATAAAACAACTCTTTTTTAGGTAATTCAACGTCTATTGATGAAAAAGGCATTCCACCAATTATAACACGTTTTTCTGTAATATTAAAATCATAATGAATCGCATGAGAAATTCTTTCAATTTGATCAGCTCCATCAGTCATTAACATTCTTTTTAAAACAGGATATGCGTCTTCAATTTTTTTATCGATATCACGTTCCAAAAGTTTTACTCTTTCAACCATGTGCATTAATTCACGAACAAGGATCTCTCTTTTTTCTTCAAGTAAATCATATCCGTTTTTAGAAACAAAAAGTTGTTCCTTCATGGAGAGTAAATTAGATTTTGTAGGTGCTATATTTAATTTTGCCATATTTTACTTTTCTTGAGCCATATATTTATCAATGAACTCTGGTTTAATACGAACTAATTCTTCATGAGGAAGAATTGAAAGAATTCTCCATCCGATTTCAAGAGTTTGTTCAATCGTTCTATCTTCATACTCATTCTGGCAGATAAACTCTTTTTCAAAAGCATCTCCAAATTTCAAGTAAAGTCTGTCCATTTCTGAAAGTTCTTCTTCACCAATAATGGCGGCAAGATTTCTTATAGATTTTACCTTTGAATATGAAGCAAAAAGCTGACTAGATACATTTGCATGATCTTCCCTTGTCATATCAGGACCAATTCCATCTTTCATCAATCTGGAAAGACTTGGAAGTCCAGAAACTGGAGGATACAAACCTTTTTGATACATCTCCCTATCAAGTACAATCTGTCCTTCTGTAATATATCCAGTTAAGTCTGGAATTGGATGTGAAATATCATCATTCGGCATAGTTAAAATTGGAATCTGTGTAATTGAACCTTTTGAACCTTTAATTCTTCCAGCTCTTTCATACAATTCAGCCAAATCTGAATACAAATATCCAGGATAGCCTTTTCTTCCAGGAACTTCACCACGAGTTGTAGAGATTTCACGTAAAGCTTCACAATAGTTTGTCATATCAGTCATTACAACAAGAACGTGCATACCCTTTTCAAAAGCAAGATACTCTGCAGCTGTTAAAGCACAACGCGGTGTAATAATTCTTTCAATTGAAGGGGCATCAGCCAAAGATTGGAACATAACTACATTTGCAAGAACACCAGATTCCTCGAATGTATCAATAAAGAATTTTGCAACATCATATTTAATACCCATTCCTGCAAAAACCATAACGAATTTTTCATCACTGTTACGAAGTTTTGCCTGACGAATAATTTGAGCTGCAAGTTTGTTGTGAGGCAAACCGTTTCCAGAGAAAATTGGAAGTTTTTGTCCACGAACAAGCGAATTCATTCCGTCAATTGCAGAAATTCCAGTTTGAATAAAATCTTTTGGATAAACACGTGCATAAGGATTGATTGGGTTTCCATTTACGTTAACTTTTTCTGATGAAATAATCTCAGGATATCCGTCGATCGGCTCACCCAAACCGTTAAAAATACGACCTAACAAACCGTCGCCAACGCGAAGTTCCAAAGGTTCATCCAAGAACTCAAAAGTTGTCTCTTCAACATCAAGACCTGTTGTATTTCCAAAAATCTGTACTATAACTGCTTTTTCAGAAATATCAATTATACGACCAGTTCTCTTTTCACCTTTTTTATCACGAACGCAAACTGTTTCACCATAAAATACATTTTCTGTTCTTTTTAAAACAATAATAGGACCATCTACCGATGTAACACCACGATATTCTACACCTTTCATTATGATGACACTCCTACATATATTCTTTCAAGTTCACTAAGTTGATTATCAAGATGAGAGCGAACTTCATTGATTTTATCCATCTCTTCATTTTTATATGTCATTTTAATTCTGACAATCTCTTCACAAGCTGGAATACTAACAACTTTTGGCAACAAGCCGCCGTTCTTTATAATGACTAAAGCTCGTTTGTAGAACTCCATCATCAAATCAAGAATTACAATCTGTTTGTCAATTGAACAATATTTATCAACATCATCAAAAGCATTCTGCTGTAAGAATCCGTTTTTAATCATATCTGCAACTTTTAAAACAAGTCTGTCTGAATCAGGAAGAGCATCTGGACCGATAAGTCTTACAATCTGCTGCAATCTGTTTTCTTCCTTCAACAATTCCAAAGCTTCCATTCTTAAAGTTGACCATAAAGGATTGTGAATTTCCCACCACTCTTTTACTTCATCAGCATATTCAGAATAAGAATCAATCCAACCAATAGCCGGATAGTGTCTGGCATTTGCTAATTCTCTATCCAAAGCCCAGAAACAACGGATAAAACGTTTTGTATGCTGAGTTACAGGTTCAGAGAAGTCTCCACCCGGTGGCGAAACTGCTCCAATAATTGAAACTGAACCTTCACGTTGGCAAAGAGAATTGATTCTTCCGGCTCTTTCATAAAAAGAAGCCAATCTTGTTGGTAGATAAGCTGGGAATCCTTCTTCAGCAGGCATTTCTTCCATACGGCCAGAAAGTTCACGAAGAGCTTCCGCCCATCTTGAAGTTGAATCAGCCATAATTGCAACTGTCATACCCATATCACGGAAATATTCTGCCAATGTAATTCCTGAATAAAGTGAAACTTCACGGGCAGCAACCGGCATATTCGAAGTATTTGCAATAAGGATAGTTCTTTCCATGATGGAACGATTTGTTCTTGGGTCAATCAACTCTGGGAATTCTGAAAGAACTTCAGTCATCTCGTTTCCGCGTTCACCGCAACCAATGTATACAATTAAATCAGCGTCACACCATTTTGCAATAGCGTGTTGTGTCATAGTTTTTCCAGTACCGAATCCACCAGGAATTGCGGCTGTTCCACCTTTTGAAAGTGGGAAGAAAACATCAATTACGCGCTGACCTGTAACTAAAGGTTCAGTTACAGCTAATTTCTGTGCATAAGGACGAGGTTTTCTAACAGGCCAATACTGAGAAAGAGAAATCTCTTCATCAAATTCTGTTGTTCCAATAACGTCACCGATTGTGTAATCACCGCTTCCTTTAAAAGTTTTAAGTGTAACACCTCTAATTGAAGGTGAAATCATTATTGTTTGAGTAATTGATTCAGTTTCTTTTACAGTACCGATTGCCATTCCTTTAGAAATGGTTGAACCAACTGTTATATCTTTATTAGCATCAAAATGCCATTTTTTTTCTGTATCAAGAGGTTCTGTTTGTTTTCCTGGAAGTAAAAATACTCCATTATCTTCAAACATAGATTGCAAAGGACGCTGGATACCATCATAAATGTTTCCAACCAAGCCCGGACCCAATCTTAATGACAAAGGACGTTCTGTACAGATGATTTTTTCACCAACGTACATACCTGTATCCTCTTCATAAACCTGAATTGTTGTATTTCCTTTATTTTGACGGATAATTTCACCAATAAGTTTTTTTTCACCTACAGCAACAACGTCATATAGACCGCATGCATCAAGTCCTTCTGCATAAACAATAGGACCGGAAATACGTGTTATTTTACCTTCAATCATATATTTCCTCCGAATAAACTTTCCGTCAATTCTATTCTATATTTCTTAATAATTTCTGTAATGATTTCTGATAGAGTCAAACGACATCTAAATTGTTTGTCTTCGGCTTCTAGAATGATTCCTTCATTAATATCAAGTTTACATTCATCTTCAACAATCATTCTTCCAAAATCAGTTTTTTCACATTTTAATAGGTTGTCACCTAATATTTTCTTTAATTTAGCTGAAATAGTTTTTAAATCAAAACCATAAATATATGAGTTAACTTTTTTATCTTTTAATAATGACATTTTACTATTCAATGACTTCATTATTAATTCCACTCTTTCATCTTCCGAAAGAGATTTCAAATACTCATTTATTTCTTTTGTTATTGAATCTTGAATAAACTGGACTTCAAATCTTTGTTTTTCCAATGGAATGGCAGCATCTTGATCATCTTTATAAACTTTTATTTTGTTTTGATAAAAAGCTTCTTTTTCTTTTTTTGCAACATCAAGATTTGCGTTAACAGAAGAAAGAATATTTTCACAATCCGAATCTGCTTTTTTTAATATGTTTTCAGCTTTTTTCCTTGCGTCTGCTTGGATTTCTTTATCCAGAATCTCGGTTGATCTTAATTCCTGCATTATTTCTTCCTCTTATAAGTTATTCAAACATAAAGATTTAACGAATAACTTATGAATTTTTTCTTATTTATTAAACTTGAACTCCAATAGCTTCTTTAATTGAATCTGACAAAGATTTTTTTCCTTTAAGATGTCCGTTCAAACCTGGAACTTCTACTATTAAAGGAAATTTACCTGTCTTTTGCCATTCAATTTCTTCATTTTCAATCTGACTTGCAGCTTCTTCAGTCAATATTAACACTCTTGGAAGTTCTTCTGAAGGAACATTTGCCACACCACCTTTTCCAGTCACCCTATTAAAAGCGTCTAGAACGGTTTCTCTTTTGTCAGCAACTATTCCTTCAACACCAATCAAACGAAAAGCTAAAACTATTTCTCTTTGTCCAATGATAAAAAATTTCAATGTTTTTTCCTTATCTAATTTACATTATCAGGATAAGAACACCAACTAACATTCCCCAAAGACAAATACCTTCTGCAAGTCCAACGAAAGGAAGTGCTTTTCCTGAAAGTTCAGCATTTTCACTCATAGCGCCCATAGCAGCAGAACCAATTTTACCTACAGCCATACCGCCACCGATACAAGCAAGACCTACAGCCAATGCTGCAGCCAAGTATTTAATTCCAGAAGATGACTGAGTTGTTGTTTCAGTCTGATTTTCGCTTTCTGCACTCTGAGCAGAAACAGCTGTTATTGAACAAAATGCCAATATAGCCAATACACATAGAAATCTTTTTTTCATTTTATTTTACCTCTTTTGATAATATCTTTTTTCATAATTTTCATTTCTGTTTTTTACAATAATTTATTTTACGTATTCAAACTTAAATTGCAACAATCATACCTTCAAGAACGACAATAATTGCATTTCCAATAATCAATACAAATATTCCGCCTATACTTCCACACATTTCTGTCAGCGTCAAGATTAAGAAATCAAGAACTGCATGTGACAAAGCAAAAGCTCCAACCCTGACAAAACTTACAGAATTAGACAAATAATTTGATATAACTTCAATCAATTCAACAAAACCAGAAATTATATATGAACCGACTCCGTTTTCAAATAATTTAGTCTTTCCTTCAATTTTGCGTTCAAACGGTTCTGCAAAAGTAGCAAAGAACAATGTTATACAAATGATTATCCAATCATAAACTGCAATTGAATGTTTAAATAATACAATTCTTAAAATCATTACAACCACATACCAGAAGAATAAAGCTCCAGCCAAACCGTTTTTACCAAAGAAAGCTTCTGCATATTTTTTTAGTATGATGTTATTAACAATATTGATGATCAAACCAATTGTGTTGATGATAAAACCAATACCCACAGCAACACCAAAAACGCCGAACATTGCCGTTATTGAAGAAGGGTCTGAAGAAGGCATCAACTTTAAGATTGGAGCATGAGGAGTTCCAAAGAATCCTGTAACCCACATTGCAAAAGGTTCAAGCAAAGTTTCATTAGAAAAGAATTCACCGGTTAAAAGTCCCATCAGCGAGCTGGAAATACCGATTGCCATAAAAATTGGAGCGAATTTATTCCATCCGCCAACATTTATAACTTTTGTAGCCATCAAAATTCCAATTACAACAAAAACCAAACCTTGTCCCAAGTCGCCAAACATAATTCCAAACAAAATTGTAAAGAAAATGGCAACAAACGGTGTTGGGTCAATAGTTCCGTATACTGGCGAACCATAACTAAAAATCATACGTTCAAAACTTTTTACAAATTTTCCGTGTGTTAGTTTAACAGGAACCTGTTCTTTTTTAGACATAATTGATGGAACTTCTTGAGGTTCAAACTGTCTCATGGCAATTCTACCTTCTGTCATCTCATCAAGTTCGTTCATATATGAATTACATTCAGAAAAAGGAACCCATCCTGTAATTTTGTAAACTAATTCTGTAGATTCAAGTTTTTTCTGTACTTCAACAATCTGCATACCAATAGAAAAAGTTCCAACAAGGTGGTTCAAAATATCTTTATGAGTTTCTGTAAAATTAGCCTTCTCTTTTTCAAGTTCTTT
>CAYFND010000036.1:12303-16755 GCA_964344405.1 uncultured Treponema sp.
ATCAGATTCAAATTTATTTTGTCTTAGACTGTCCAAAACATTTGAAGGCACACCTTTAAATTCCTGTGGGATTTCCATTGGAACAAAGTCATAATTCTTTAATTCTGTTTCTAGGGCAAATCTTCCTTTTTTTGATGAAGCAACAAGTACATGTGATTTATCTTCACCAAGAGGAACAACTACAGCTATATCCTGCAAATCATTCTTTAAACTTTCAAAAGTAGAAGGAATGATTTTTCCAATCTTTAACGATAAGAATGAAAGATTGTCCAATTCTGAATATGAAACTTTCAAATTAGAAAAAGCCATTGCTTCTTTATATGCGTCGTTTACTTTAGTTGCATTTTCAGCGGTAGAGTTTATTCTTGAACACAAATCATTATAAGTTGTTAGGAAATTTCCTGCATCGGCGATATCTTTTTCAGATGGAGCTGAGCATTTTGATAAATCCAAATTTTCAAGATTTATGCCTAAAAATACAGCAGCTTTTGAAAGTTGTTCATAATACTTTCCATTTAAATCAAGAAGAGGATTATCGCTATCAGTTTTCATTTCTTTTTTACTTGAATCATCAACTTTTGACTGAAATTGAAAAGTACCCTTTTTACCGATGTACTCGATAACAGAAGAAATATCCTGTTTCAAGACCATCAATTCAATCAAACGCATCTCTGTAGTTCTTGCCATTAATTACCTCTTTTCCATATTTACGAAGTCTCTTACAAAACAGTAACTGTTTTCATAGCTTCATCTGAATTTATATTTAACCTTATACTTTCAACAGCTGTTCTAATTGAAGTCAATTCATATTGTTTAATCTTTGACCATGTAAAAACAGATGTTGTTGTTGATGGATATTGATGAAATAAAGTTATTGCCTTTTTATTCATCAACATCTTTGCCTTTTTTTCTATCCAACTTGGAGATACGTTCCAAACTTCACCATCAACATGAGGGTTCAAACATGATTTATACTTCCAATCATACCAATTCTCATATACGTCGATTTGTTTATCCAGAAGTTGAATTGCTGTACTTGCAATAGGATCTTCCATATTTGGTGTTGAAGAAACATAAAACAATTCTTTCATTATCTCTTCTTTTGTAAACTGATAATTCACCTTTAATCTTAAAGCCCAGATAACGTTTCTTAATGAATAATCTTCTTTGATAAATTCAACAAGAGCTTCTTTACCTTCATCTGAGACTTTTTGAGCAGAATTCCATATTTTTTTAATGAACTGTTCGTCAAGGCGATATTCCATCAACTGCTGCTGATGAATTGAAGGTGCAACTTTGTACCAAGAGTATTCAGAATTTTCTGTGATTTTTTGTAAATCAGGCCAATAGTTTTTACGAATTGTAGCAAAAGAACCAATATCAATTAATGGTGGACAAGATTTTTCTTCTGCACACAAAGCTGCACTGATTTCTTTTAAATTTTCAACTTCGTAAATTGAAAGCTGGCTTAATAAGATATCTTCAGGATTGTCCAACAATTCCAAAATTTTTGTATATTGTTTTAGGAATCTTTTAAAAGCTTCTTTTTCTATTGCGTCAGCTAAAAGTACTTCGGGTAATAATGGAACTGGTTCATTAAAAAGCAATGTCCATAAATCAGGAAGTTTTTTAAATTCAAATAATTTATTTACTTTAGAACCAATAAAAGACTTACCTAGAATTCCACTAGTCTTTGCATAGATGTATGAATATGCGCCTGATTTATCCACGATGAACCTCAGACTAATTAGTCGTAATTATTTGTTTTAAATAAGAATTAAATCCTTTTTTATCTAGTTCTTTTGACTTTAATTGATTTTCAAAATCAAGAATGGCGTTTTTATGATTTAATTTGATTTCTTCAATGTTTTTTTGATATTCAGCTTCACTTTCTTTAATAAAGGAATCGTACTTCTGTTTATATTCAACATTATACTTATTTTTTGCTTCTAATATTCGATTATTTGCTTCTTTCTTTGCATCATCAATCAAGCCTGACGCACTTCGTTCTACTTGTAACAAATGCTCAATAGTATTGATTTCATCTTCGTTGTTTGACATAGACACCTCTATAAGAATTAATACTCAAGAGAAACAATCAAATCATAAACTTCTTGTGAAGTTGTAGCTTTTAATGCTTCAGAAATAAAGTTCGGGTTGTTTGCAATACGTAGAACATCACGTAAAGCATGAAGATGAACTTCCATTTCTTTTTCCTCAAAAAATAATTCAAAAATTATATTTACATTTTCTGTTTTGCTATCAGATTCTAAAGAACCAAAAGGAATACCTTTTCTTGAAATTCCGATAGCTAGAGCCATTCCATTTACAGAATCAGTAATGGCATGAGGAACAGCAATATGTGGAAAAATTGCTGTACTTTTTTTATCTTCTCGTGTAATCAATGCTTCCAAGGAGTTACGTCTATCCATTGTTGGATATTTTTTTAATATAACTTCCAGCAATTCCGCAAAGCATTCTTCTTTTTCTGTACTCTCTAAATCAATCTTAATAGATTGAGGTGTAATAAAATTACTCAGCATTGATTTCTTCTTTTTTTTATAATGGATGAATTAAGAATCATTCATCCAAAATTCGATATTTCGAATGTTTAAAATTATTCAGCTGTTTCTTCTGAATTCCACCATTCATTTGTTGCTGCAGGAGCAGTTGATGTAGAATCTTGTGTTGTTTCTGCTGCTGTAGGAATTAAATCTTTATCAATTTTAGGCTTTTTATTTACAAGAGCCAAGCCAAATGCCAATACAAAAAACAATACTACGAGAACTGTTGTTGTTTTAGTCAAAACGCTAGCTGAATGAGATCCAAAAGCTGCTGTTCCACGACCGCCCAATAAACCGCCCATTCCATTTTCACCATCATCTTGAACGATAACTAAGAAAATCAATAAAACACAAACAATTATAAAAGCAACTAAGAGAATAATACCAACAGTACCCATATTTTTACAACTCCAATCCAGTTTTGTCATCCGGATAAAATCTATTTTCTTATTAATATACCGAAATAAACTCTTTAGGTCAATTAAACCCATTGAAAAATAGAAATCAATAAGTAAAGATTATCAGACTTTCCTTTAAAAATAAAAAGGCCGTATTGCAAAATAAATCACAAGCTACGACCTTTTATAAATCAATCTCTAATAACTAATTAGCAACCAACTGTACAAATAGGAACAAAAGTTTCAGCTTTTAATGAAGCTCCACCAATTAATCCACCATCGATATCTGGCTGAGAAAGAAGTTCTTTTGCATTAGCAGCTTTCATTGAACCACCATACTGAATAATTACTTCATCAGCAACTTTCTGGTTGTATAATTTTGCAATATAACCACGGATGAATTTGTGGATTGATTCTGCATCTTCTGGTGTTGCAGTTTTTCCTGTTCCAATAGCCCAAACTGGTTCGTAAGCAATTGTTACTTTCTTCATCTGTTCTTCAGAAACACCAGCCAAACCAGCTGAAAGCTGGAATGCACAAACATTTTCAGCTTCACCGCTTTCTCTTTCTGCTAAAAGTTCACCAATACAAAGATCTACATCCAAACCTTGTGATAAAGCACGGCGTACCTTCTTGTTGATTAGTTCATCACTTTCACCAATTTCATGACGACGTTCTGAATGTCCCAAAATTACACATTCAACACCCAAATCTTTGAGCATTTCTGTTGAAACTTCACCTGTATGAGCGCCATTTGATGTTGCTGCAACATCTTGAGCTGCCAAAATAATATTTGAACCTTTTACAACTTGGCTAACTGCGTCTAAGTATACAAAAGGAACACCAATCATGTATTTATTTGTTTTTCCTTTTAACTGAGCTACAAGGTCTTTTGCAAGAGCAACTGCTTCTGCCTTGCTTGTGTTCATCTTCCAGTTACCAGCTATATATTTTGTACGTGCCATAAAAACTCCTAAATGAGAAAATCGTTTTGTTTCCCAAAAAAAATAATTTGAATCGATACCTAATTAAAGGTTCGACTCAAATTATCATAATAAAATTGACTGTTTTATTCAATAAAGTTTAAGCTGCAACTACTTTTTTGAGTTGTCTTTTCTTCATAAAGAATAAGAATCCAACGAGGAGAGCCACACCTATTACAAATGCTAGAATTGAAGATTTTGTGAATCCTGCGATGATGAATGAGATAAATGAAACAGCTGCAACTGTTAGAGCATATGGCAATTGTGTAGAAACGTGATTTACGTGGTCGCACTGAGCGCCGGCACTAGCCATGATTGTTGTATCAGAAATTGGTGAACAGTGGTCGCCACAAACAGCACCGGCCATACATGCAGAAATACAAATAATTCTTAAAGGATCACTTGCATCTGGGAATACAGCGATACAAATTGGGATTAAAATTCCAAATGTTCCCCATGATGTTCCTGTTGCAAAAGCAAGTCCGCAAGCAATAATGAATACAATAG
>CAYFND010000037.1:0-1634 GCA_964344405.1 uncultured Treponema sp.
CATTACAAATAAAGACGGCACCGCTACATACAAGGTGAAACTTCCAGACAACCTTACAACATACAGACTTACAGCGTTTGGTGTGAAGGAAGATTTGTTTGCATTGCAGGAAGGTGAAGTCCTTGTTCAAAATGTAATCAACGTTCAAAAAGTGCAGCCTCTCAAACTACGAGAAAGAGACACAGCTGAATGCGGTGTTTTAATCACAAACCTTACTAATAAAAGTGAACCTGTTGAAGTGTCTGTCTTGGTGAGGGAGGTTGAACAAAACAAAACTTCTAATTTGAACAAAGGTCTAGTGACAACAAAAGGTAAGGCTGTTATTGACGGAGAGGCAAACCATACTGTAAAAATTGAACCTAACAGTTCGTCTGTAGTTTATTTTGATGTTGCCGCAATCAGTGAAGGAGAAGTTGAACTTGTTTATAAAATTTCATCCAAAGTCTTTAATGAGACAGTCGCATACCCGCTGAACATTGAAAAAACATTTACATATCAAACATCAACAATCAATAAGGTTCTTGATAATAAAGAAAACAAAGCTACGGAAGGTGTTGAAATTCCGTCTTCTGTAAAAGAGAACAATGGAACTTTAAAGTTCACGCTTGATTCTTCAAGATTGGGCGCTTTATCTAGTTCGGTGAACTATGTTTTTGATTATCCTTATGGATGTTTGGAACAGCAATCTTCAAAATTGCTACCTTTGATTATTTTTGGCGACTATATTGATGTTTTTGGCTTGGATTCAAAAGTTATGAACGTTGAAAGCTGTGTAAAGGACTGCGTAAAAGATTGGGGAAAATATCAACTGATCAACGGAGGATTCCCTTATTGGCCGGAAGGTACAGACGATGCAATGTTCCCAACGTTGAAAATTGCCCATGTTTATGCACTTGCCTTAAAACAAGGTTATAGCGAAAAAGACTTCAAAATAAACAAAGCAAAATTGGCTTCATACATCAATAAAAACATCGGCAAATACAATGATTATATTCCGTATGCTTGTTATGTACTTTCTTTATTGGGCTCAGATTTGCTTGATTCCACATTGGATATAGTCTCTTCTTCTGTAAGCATGAAATTTGCACAAGAGGGTTATTATGCGCTCGCTTATTTAAATAAAAACAATGATGAATCTTTAAAGAAAGCTGAAGTTCTAAAAGATAAGATGAAAAAACAAATTAAGATCAACGGCCGCGGTGTTCAAATTGAAGATGATTCAACAGGCTGCTATTTCATCAATTCACGTATAGAAAAACTTGCACTGGCCCTTCAAGTTCTATCATCATTTAAAGATAGTTCAGATTTGACCGGCAGACTTGTTTATACGCTTCTTCAAGAACAAAGCCTGGGTTATTGGTGCAACACTTCAACAACAACGTGCGCCTTGGAAGCAATAAGGACATATATCATAAATATGGAGATTGGAAGCACAGATTTTGTAGCAAAAGTGAACTTCAATTCAAAAGAAGTTATGAATGCAGAGATGAAGGGTCTTGAGACAAAACCAAAGACACTGGTTCTACCTTTTGATAACGAAGTCATTGCCTCCGCACCAAAAGATTCGCTCATTCCGCTGGAAATCAGCAAGAAAGGAAAAGGCACCTTGTATTATACGGTGGAAATGAAATACG
>CAYFND010000037.1:1644-6021 GCA_964344405.1 uncultured Treponema sp.
TGAATGTATAACTGCAACGAACCAAGGATTTCAAGTGGTTTATGACATTTATGATTTTGAAACAGGTGAAAAAATAAAGCCGACTGCTGAAAATACAATTGAACTTCAAAGCGGTAAAAAATATCAGGGAGTTGTATCAATTTATAACAATTCTAAAAAATATTACGCTGCTTTAAGAATTCCGGTTCCGTCTGGAGCAAATGTCATGAATCCGATTTTGTCTTCAACGTCTTCTGATAAAGTTTATTGCGATTTTTATTCAAACAAAGAGACTTTGAGCAACGAAATGCGCTTCTTCTACAATAGTTTAACTTCTCAAAAGACTACAGCTTCGTTCTTGTTTACAGCAAACAGAAGAGGTGTTTATCCAACTCCACCGGCACAAGTTGAATGTATGTATGAAAGTGAGACTTTTGGAAATTCTGATGGATTTATTTATATAATTAAGTAAATGAAAAAAAATAAATTAAAATCAAGATTAGTGATTCTTATCTCACTTTTCTTGATTTTTTACTCAATCTTGCGATTTTCTCCATATCCCCAACTGAAAGAATTCCTGCAGCATGATTACAGCTGTTGTTTTTATGACAAAGACGGAAAGCTTCTGCAAATTTCTTCAGTTGAAGGCGGATTGCGTCGTGAATGGATTGATATTGAAGACATTCCGCAAAATGTAAAAAAAGCATTGTTAACATCTGAAGACAAACGGTTTTATCTTCATAACGGAGTTGATTCTCTCTCTGTCTTACATTCACTTTTTATTGATATCCGCAGCCATAAGGCGGTTAGAGGCGCGTCAACAATTACAATGCAAACTGTAAAAATGATTTCACCTCATCAAACAACTTCGCTCAAATCTAAAATCGCCGACGCTTTTAACGCATACAGACTTGAAAGCCGGTTATCAAAAAAAGAGATATTGGAATTATATCTGAACAACGTTCCATTCGGGCAGAACACGCAGGGAATAGCCTCCGCATCACGAAGATTTTTTTCCAAGGATTGCACAAAGCTTCTACCGGAAGAAATCTCACTTTTAGTTATAATGCTGCCCAATCCTTCTTTTTACGATATGACAAAGAATCCGGAGATTGCTTCTAAAAAAGCTTTCACTTTATATAAAAAGGCTTTTTCTCCGGCAGAAGCTGAATCCGCTGATATTTCCAACAGAATCAGTCAAATTGCAGCCGAGTCTACTTTGTATTCATATCCGTTTGAATGTCCGCATTTAATTCAATATGTAAAAAATCAATACAAAACCCTGCCTCATGAGATTCATCTGTCTGTTGATAAAAATATTCAGAACATGGCAGAAAGCATCCTGCTGCAAACTTTTAGAAACACTTATGAAAAAAGGATAAACAACGCCTCCCTGCTCCTAATTAATAATGAGGACGCTTCTGTTTTGGCGTGGATTGGCAATGTGAACTATTTTGATTTTAATAACAGCGGACAAATTGACGGTGTAACTCAAAAAAATCAGGCTGGAAGCAGTATGAAGCCGTTCTTGTACGCCCTCGCCATGGAAAAAGATGAAGACGGAAAGAGATTTATCAGACCTAATTCCGTCCTACCCGACATCCCGCTCTCTTTTGGAAATGAAAACGCCTACATCCCGCAGAATTTTAACAACCGGTACAACGGCCCCATCCGCACAAGGGTTTCGCTTGCTTCAAGCTTGAACATTCCATCAGTTTATCTTCTGCATGAAAAAGGAGTTCAGACTTATTTGAACAGACTTTTTGACTTGGGATTCAACTCCCTTAAAGAAGGCGGTGTTGAAGCTGTTTTGGGACTGGCGCTTGGCGCTGGTGAAGTGACGCTCAGCGAGTTAGTTCCCGCGTTCAGTGTTTTTTCTAGAGATGGAATGTATATTCCGCTTTCTTACATAAAAGACAAGAACTTTAAGGAGAAGGAAAATCAAGTTTATGAAAAAGATATAGCTAGAATCATTTGTTCATTTTTGTCCGAAAAAAACGCCCGAGCCTTGGGTTTTGGTTATTCTCAAACTTTTGCCACAGAGTATCCCTCAATTTTTAAAACCGGAACTTCAAACCAATACCAGAATATAATTGCTCTGGGTGGCACAAAAGATTGGACAATCGGTGTTTGGATGGGTAACTTTTCTGGAAATACAGTAATCGGTCAAACAGGAAGCTCTCTTCCAGCCCTTTGTGCAAAAAAAATTCTGGACAACCTTACAAAGTCAAAATACAAGGATTTTTCTTACGCCCCTTCATTTGAAGAACCTCAAAACTGGACGAAAAAAGAGATTTGTTCTGTATCTGGAATGCTTGCTTCAAAAAATTGCAACTCAACAGTTTTTGAATATATTGAGAATGGTGATTCTCAAGAAGTCTGCACATGGCATGATGATGAAGGAAGAATCACATATCCTTCGGAATTCCAACAATGGATTAGGATAAATAATATTGAAGGTGAAATTGACTATTCTTCGGCACGATTGCAAATCCTTACACCGCAGAAAAACTCAGTTTTTTATTACGATGAAATAAACAAAGAATATCAAGCCGTTCCTTTTGAAGTGATTGGCGGACAAGATGAATTTCTGCAGGTTTATGTTGATGGCAACTTTTATTCTGAAGAAACCAGACCCTTTCATTTTTACCTTCCTATGGAAAGAGGCGCGCATCGTGTTAAATTAATCAATGGAAATGATGAGATCAAGATAGATTTTTCTGTTGAATAAAACTAATATTAAGAAAATTTTTTGGGAGAAATAAATGGATTTAGACGAATTTAAAACTATCAAACCTACAGAAATCAACGACAACGCAATAAAGTTAATTGGTTCAGATTGGATGCTCATCACAGCCGGTAATAAAGAAAGTTATAACACCATGACGGCGTCTTGGGGATTTTTAGGCTTTATGTGGAACAAACCTTGTGCAGTTTGCTTTATCAGACCCACAAGATATACTTTTGACTTTATAGAAAAATCAGAGAATTTCACGCTGTCATTTTTTGATGCAGAAAAATACAGAAAGATGTTGAGCTTCTGCGGTTCAAAATCCGGCCGTGATACAGATAAAATAAAGGAATGTGGAATTACACCACTAGAAATGAAGAACGGAGCTGTTTCTTTTAAAGAGTCAAAATTGATTTTGAATTGTAAAAAATTATACACGCAAGACCTTGCAGAAGAAGGCTTTTTGAACAAAGCGATATTTGAAGCCGCTTATTCAAAAGAGAAACTTCATAAGATGTACATTTCTGAAATAACAGAAGTTTTAATTAAATAACTTTTACAAAGACTGTTGAATTAGTTTTCAGCAGTCTTTTTTTATTGACACAGCAAAATATGAATGATATATTCTTATTGAATAGTTGAATATATGTTCAATTGTTCAAGGAACTATTTTGGAACAAGAAGAAATCAATACATATAAAAACTCAATTGAACTTGTAAAAAATAAAATTGCAGATGAAGACACCATTTACGATTTGGCAGAACTCTTTAAGATTTTTGGGGATTCAACACGTACTAAGATTTTGAATTGTCTTGAAGTTCAAGATTTATATGTTGGTGAAATAGCTGAAATCCTTAATATGAGCGTTTCTGCAGTTTCACATCAACTTAGGGTTCTAAAGAATGCAAAACTTGTAAAAGGAACAAAAGAAGGAAAAGAAGTTAAATATTCTCTTGATGACAACCACGTTTCAATAATCTTGGAATGCGGATTATCACACTTCAGTGAAAACTAAATAAATAACAGTGTTTATATATATGAAAAAAACTTACAAAGTTGAAGTAGATTGTGCAAATTGTGCAGAAAAAATGGCTGATGCAGGAAAAAAAGTTGCCGGTGTAAAAGATTGCAGCATTAATTTTATGACCCTTAAAATGACTGTTGAATTTTGTGAAGATGCAAACATTGATCAAGTTATGCAGCAAGTTGTAAAAGCTTGTAAAAAAGTTGAAAGTGATTGCGAAATATATTTATAACCGGAGCTACACATGACAAAAAAGCAAAGCAAATACCTGGCAAGGATTATTATTTCTTCAATTATAATCCTAATCGCTGAATTATTCCCCTTCTCGGCCTTCATCAAATCAGAAAGCGTTGCAGGCTATGTACAACTAGTTCTGCTGATGATTTCATACTTTGTTGTTGGTTACGACATTCTGTACAGAGCCCTGCTTGGAATAAAAAACCTCCAACCGTTTGATGAAAACTTTTTGATGGCAGTTTCTACAGTTGGCGCCATAGCCTTGCACCAATATTCAGAAGGTGTTGCAGTAATGCTTTTTTATCAGATTGGAGAATTCTTTCAGTCGTACGCAGTTGGAAAAAGCAGGAAGAATATCAGCGCACCCGTGTATCTAAGGCCTGATGATGCAAACATTGAAAACCA
>CAYFND010000037.1:6031-6538 GCA_964344405.1 uncultured Treponema sp.
TCAATTGGTGCGTTTGCCATAGGAGAATATCCAGAAGGTGTAGCAGTTATGTTGTTTTACCAAATTGGAGAGCTATTTCAAAGTTATGCAGTTGATAAATCAAGAAAATCTATAGCAAATCTCATGGATATAAGGCCTGATTATGCAAATATTGAAGACCAAGACGGAAACCTTGTAAAAGTTGATCCCGATGAACTTAAAATTGGAGATATCATCACTGTAAAACCTGGTGAAAAAATCCCTGTTGACGGAATCATCATTTCTGGCACCTCATCAATCAATACATCTGCAATAACAGGAGAAAGCATTCCTCGTGAAGTAAAAGAAGATGATGATATTTTGAGCGGCTGCATCAATATGACTGGAATCTTAAAAATAAAGACGACAACTCTTTTTGGTGAATCCACTGCTTCAAAGATATTGGACTTGGTTGAAAATGCCAGCTCAAAAAAATCAAAATCAGAAAACTTCATCTCAAAATTTGCAAAAGTTTACACACAAATCGTG
>CAYFND010000037.1:6548-16173 GCA_964344405.1 uncultured Treponema sp.
CGTGTGCATTTCTGCCCTTATTTTAGCAGTTCTACCGCCTGTCGTAAGGATTTTATTCCTTGGTGAGAGCGGATTGTGGTCGCAATGGATTTACAGAGCGTTGACATTCCTTGTTATCAGTTGTCCTTGCGCTTTAGTCATCAGCATTCCTTTAAGCTTCTTTGCCGGAATTGGTGGAGCCAGCAGCAACGGAATTCTAATAAAGGGTTCAAATTATTTGGAGACACTTTCCAAAGTAAAATACGTAGTTTTTGATAAAACTGGAACAATGACAAAAGGTGTTTTTGAAGTTTGCGGAATTCATCATAACAAAAAAAGTAATGAGGAACTTCTGGAAGTTGCAGCTTTAGCAGAATGCTATTCAAATCACCCGATCAGCAAGAGCCTTCAAAAAGCTTACGGAAAACCTATAGACAAAACCAGGGTTGAAGACGTTAAAGAAATAAGCGGTCACGGAATCAGCGCGTTGATTGACGGCAGGAAAGTTCTTATCGGTAACGATAAATTGATGGCTGACGAAAAAATTGATTTTATACAATGCCATTCAACTGGAACAATAATCCATGTTGCAATCGACGGCAGCTACGAAGGTCACATCGTCATTTCTGATATCATAAAACCAGAAAGCAAGGAAGCGATTTTAAAACTGAAGAAAAGCGGAATCTACAAGACTGTTATGCTTACAGGTGATGCCTCTGCTGTTGCACAAAGCGTCAGCAAAGAATTGAACATTGATGAAGTTTTTGCAGAACTTCTACCTAGCGATAAAGTTTTAAAAGTTGAGGAGATTCTTGATTCAAAGAAACCAAATGACAAACTAGCTTTTGTTGGTGATGGAATTAACGACGCCCCGGTTTTATCCAGAGCCGATATTGGAATTGCGATGGGCGCGCTCGGTTCGGACGCGGCAATTGAAGCAGCTGATATTGTTTTGATGGACGACAATCCTGTAAAAATCTCAAAGGCAATCCGTATTTCACAAAAGTGTATGAGAATTGTTTATGAAAATATATTTTTTGCAATTGGAATAAAGGTTTTATGCTTGATTTTGGGCGCATTGGGAATTGCAAATATGTGGATGGCGATCTTTGCTGACGTTGGAGTAATGATTATAGCCGTTATAAATGCAATCAGAGTTTTATTTGTAAAGAAATTGTAGATTACACAAAATTTGATTTTCTTTACAACACATATTTTATCGCTTATAATTTTATAAAACATCGTAATTTTGAAGTTGCGATGTTTTTTTATAGGATGAAGATATTATACAGCAAAAATTAATTCCCAATTAATTTTTGCATGGAGAGTTTAGTGTCGAAAAAAACTATTTTAGTAGTTGACGACAGTTTTGTTAATCGACTGGTACTTACAAAAATACTTAGTTCTCAAGATTACAACGTTTTACAAGCAGAAAACGGAAAAGTAGCATTGAACACACTTTATCAAAATAAAGACAAAATTGACTTGATGCTATTGGATTTAATAATGCCTGTAATGGATGGGTTTTCAGTTTTACGTGAGATGAAGAATGCCAATCTATTTTCTAGGACACCGGTAATAATCACTTCTGTTTGTATTAAGAAAGAATCGGAAATATTGGCTTTAGAATTGGGGGCTTCTGATTTTATTAGAAAGCCATACAATAAAGAAATTGTTCTGCACAGAATAATGAGCATTTTACGCCTTTATAATTATTCCAAAGTAATTCATGAATTAGAATTTGATGAGCTTACAGGACTTTATTCTCGTCTTGCTTTTTACAACAAGGCTGAAAAACTAATTAAAGAAAATCCAGATACAAAATACCAAATAGTTTTTACTAACATCGAGAATTTCAAAGTTATTAATGCAAAATACGGCAGTGATAAAGGTGACGAATTATTAAAATACCTTGCAAATACTTTAAAGAGCAATATAAAAAAAGATGAAATCTGCGGAAGGCTTGGTTCTGATAATTTTTTGCTTCTTGTGAAAAGAGGAAGGCAATATACACAAGAAGAAGTTTCAAAAACAAATAAAGAACTTCTTGCGTCTTCTCCAATCCCAAATATCATCATAAAATACGGAGTTTACAATATAGACTCATATTCAGATAATTCAATTTCTCAAATATGTGATAAAGCAAATATTGCGCTTTCTGCCATAAAATATCGGTACGGATTATATTACTCAATTTATACAGATTCACTTAATACAGATATTTTAAGAAAAGAACAAATAATGAATTCTGTTGAGGAATCTTTGGATAACAACAGATTTATTGTCTATCTTCAACCAAAACACGACACTCTGACAGGTGAAATTTCCGGAGCCGAAGCTTTAGTAAGGTGGAATCATCCAGAATTTGGCAATATTTCTCCAGATGAATTTATTCCACTTTTTGAACAAAATGGCTTTATTGTTCGTATTGATAAATTTGTTTGGGAAGAAACATTTAAGCTTATAAAAAAATGGACTGATGAAAAAAGAAAGCTCATTCCAATATCAATTAACATTTCCAGAATGGATTTTTTCTTAGATGATGTTCCTTCAATTATTTTAAAACTAGCTGAAAAATACACAATTCCTCATGAATATATCCACCTTGAAATTACAGAATCAGCGTATACAGAAGATACAAAACGAATTATTGCAGAAGTTAATGAATTAAGGAAACACGGCTTTATTATAGAAATGGATGATTTTGGTTCTGGATATTCTTCTTTAAATATGCTTTCCGAACTTCCAATTGATATTTTAAAACTTGATATTAATTTTATTCAAAACAGTAACAAACAGAACATAGAGAATAAACTTAATATCCTTCGATTTGTAATAGACCTTTCAAAATGGCTGCACTATTCCACCACGGCTGAAGGAGTTGAAACAAAAGAAGAATTGAACCTTTTGCGGACAATGGGTTGCACAAACATCCAAGGATTTTATTTTTCAAAACCGATGACCATAAATGAGTTTGAGACTTTCGAACTTAATTACATAAATGAAAAAAAGCATAACAAAATTATCAAACAAGCAAAACCTCATATTTTAATCGTAGAAGATGTTGAATTAAACAGAAAGATTCTTTATAAAATCTTAAAAAAACAATATAAAATTTCAACTGTTAACAATGGAATTGAAGCATACAAATTCTTAAAGAAGAATAATAAGATAGCCTGCCTTCTGTTGGATTTGGCAATGCCAGAAATGAATGGATTTGAACTGTTACGGCTGCTAAAAAAAGAAAATATGTTAGATTATCTTCCTGTGATTATTACAAGTGAAACAGGAAAAGACAATGAGTTCAAGGCAATCCACCTTGGTGCAATTGGTTCAGTTTCAAAACCTTACAATCCCGAAGATTTATTACATAGCATTAAACTTGCCATTGATGAGAACATTTTAAAAATAAAAAAACTTCAAAACGAGTGTTAAATTTTATTATTTTGCTATAAAATGTGTTCATGCGTTCTGATGGATATAAAACAAAAATTGGACAAATGATCATCACTTATCTTGAATCAAACAAAGAGAAAGTTGTTTCTGTTCAAGACATCCTTTCTTACATTGAAGAAAATGGTGAGAAAACCAACATCACCACAGTGTACCGCCGGTTGGACAAATTAATCGAAGAAAAAAAAGTAATCAGCCATTCTTCAGAAGACGGAAAAAAATCTTTGTTCCAGTACATTGCAAGTGATACAGACTGTACAAATCATCTCCACATACAATGCACTTCTTGTTCAAAAATATTTCACTTGAACTGCGATGACGGAAAGGAATTTATTGAACACATTCAAAAAGAACACGGAATTCAAATTGATTTGTCAAAAACAATTCTTTACGGTGTTTGCAGCGATTGCAAGAAGAAATCTTAAGCATCCAGACATTCACTAAGTTGAGTCTTTATCTTAGCTTCATCATACCCTTTTCCAATAAAAATCAACTGGTTGATTCTGTCGCCATATTTTTTGTCCCAGTTTTGTTTCAATTGAAGGTCGTCATTCAGAACTTCTTTAATCTGGGCTTCCGGTAAAGCCGCAACCCAATAAGCAACTTCTGTAATTGAAGCGTTCCTTCCCGCAGATTCAAAAAGTTGGACATCTTTATCTGCATCAGAAAACCACATATAACCTTTTGCCCTGATTATCATCTCAGGATTGATTGTTTGTAAAAAAGAATTGAACTTTTCGCGGTTAAACGGCCTTTTGTTTTCATATAAAAATGATTTTATTCCAAACTCTTCATAACAAGCAGCAGGATTTTCATCTAGGCTGTCCATGGCGCGTTGAATTGCTGAAGATGAATCAACTTGGTCGTAATCAAATCTTTCATTTGTTAAAATCAAATCTGGATCAACATTTGCATTCGAAGTCTTGATGATTTTTGCTTTTGACTGGAAATTCCTTATTACAGCTACAACTTTTTCCACTTGTCCTTCAGAAAGCAAATCACATTTGTTCAAAATAATGGTATTGCAAAATTCAATCTGGTCGATGATGAGTGTCGTTATGCTTGGATCTGTTTTTGAGAACTCCGCCTCTTCATCAAAGTTTTCCATATCCTTAATAAATTCGTGATAGATTCTATCTGCATCAACAACAGTGACAATTGAACTTAGATAAACATTTGTATTAGGATTTTCATCTTCATAACCCAAGAATGACGCGGCAATCGCCCCCGTGTCGCTTATTCCCGAAGCTTCAACAAAAACTGCCTGTGAAACATCATCATCAGAAATCACTTCCATTTGATTGATGAATTCATCACGCAAAGTGCAGCAGATACAACCATTTTGCAATTCGTACATCTGACTTTGCGCCACTTTGGAGCCGTTTTTCTTAAGGAATTCAGCGTCAACATTAACACTGCCCATGTCATTTACAACAACAGCAATCTGTCGTTTTTCTTGTTTTAATAATTCGTTTAAAAGAGTTGTTTTTCCAGAGCCAAGATATCCAGTAATCAATATTACAGGTTTTTTGTTTTTCATGATTTTGTCCATACGTTTATTTAATTTGCAAATCTTTTGCAAATTATGCGTATTTTATAAATCTTTTGAACTTTTGTGTCAATATGCAACCCTTTTGCAATTTTAATTATTCTTTCATCTTTTTGTTTATATACAGGAACATCACAATAGACATAATTACAGAAAAAATATCAGCGATTGGTTGTGCATAAATAATTCCGTTTAAACCTGCCAACGCCCTTCCTATCAAAAGCAAAGGCAAATAAACAAAACCTTGACGGCTTAAAGATAGCATTAATGAAGGAATTGCTTTTCCCATAGCTTGGAATGAGAAATTGAAAATGAACATAATTCCCAAGAATGGAATTGCAAGCATCAAAGCTCTAAGCATCATAACGCCGCTTTCTATAACGACAGGATCTTTGATGAAGAAGCTGATAATTTGACTTGTAAAAAGGAAATAAACAGCTGTTACCAAGATTCCCAAAATGAATGAAATAACTAGAGAGAACTTTATTGTGCCACGCAATCGGGTGTAGTTTTTTGAACCGTAACTATATCCAATTAATGGTTGAATACCCATTCCCAATCCAAGTTGTAAGAAAACAACAACAGAATTAGCTTTCATTGCAATGCCCATTGCCGCAACATGAGCGTCACCATATTTTGATAAGAAGAAATTCAACAAAATATTAGACAAACTCATCAAAACGTTGTTCAAAGAACCTGGAATTCCAATAGAAAAGACATTCTTCAAAATGCCTTCTTTTACGCTGAAATGCTTGATATTCAAAGAAAGAATGGAACGTTTTCCAAAAATAATATAAACCAGATAAAAAACGATTGAACAGATGTTTCCAATTACAGTTGCAATCGCAGCTCCAGAAATTCCCCAACCTAAGGTAATAATCATGATTGGATCCAAAATAATATTTACAATTGTTCCAACCAACATTCCAAACATCGCTGTTTTTGACGAACCTTCAGAACGAATCAAATTACTAAAAATTACAGAAAGAACGATCGGGCAAGACCCGTAAGCAATCCAAGTTAGATATGTCTTTGCAAATCCGTATGTATTCTCACTAGCTCCACACCATTTTAATAAAACGGGCATGGCTACAATAAAAAAGAAAGACATAATCAAGCTTACAAATATTCCGCCATAAAAACAGAATGAGGAAATCTTCTTCACCCTATCAAGCTTTTTTTCACCTAAGGAACGAGACAAGAATGAACTTCCACCTATTCCGAAAATGTTACCGGAAGCCATTAATAAAAGGTAAATTGGTGTTGCCAAAGATACAGCTGCAACCTGATTTGAATCCCCAGTTTGTGCAACGAAAAATGTGTCAACCATATTATATATAATATTAACAATCATGTTTAATACTGTTGGAATGGCCAAAGTGGCAACAGCCTTGGGAATTGGATAATTTTCAAAAACTTCAAGCTTTTTGTTATGCATTTAAATAATCCTTATAAAAAAATAAAAGCCCAGATCGAATATCAATATAATCAACCTGAACTTTTATCAAAATTTACAATGTTTTTACAATAAAATAAACTGTTTTCTAATATATAACATTATTTTCAAAACTTTTCCATAGGTCATACAGTCCAAAATAACTCGTTCAACATCACTACAAAACCTTTGCAAATTGAAATACACAAATTTATGGAAGGATTATAATCCCCTTTTTCTATGGCGTTAATAGTCTGCCTTGTTACATTCACTTTTTTTGCAAGGTCGTCTTGTGACATGTCTTTTAACGCACGAGCCGCTTTAAGCTTTAAGTTCTTCATTGCTTTCATCCTTTGAAGATTTTATTTTATCAACAACAGTTTTTAAAATCACATTGATTAGAACCACTGCAAAAAAAGCTTCAAAAATGCAACCGATAAAATTGATATTCAAAACTCCATCCGTTATGAACCCTTCATCCAGCTTTATAACAACTATTGGCAAATTTGCACAGCCCGCAGAAATCATTAATAGAATAAAAGGTAGTTTTTTCTCATCCTGGGCAAAATATGAATCACTCCAGATATTTACAATTACAAAAGTCACAGTCCCAAAAAACAATCCGATCACACTTACCACACCTTGGCTCAAGAACAATTTATCAAAACACATGCTCAAGCACAAAATCAACAAATCCCATAAACAAAATGCAATGAATCCAGCTTTGAACGCCCTCTTTCTTAAAATCATCTGCCTTTCATCATATTGAGCTTTCTTCTTACCAGCATTCTTTTTTGAATAAACCAAACCAATAATTCCAAAGACTATAAAAACTGTAACTAAACCTGCAATAAATCCAAATACATAAAATTTTGATTTCATAACATTTATCTCCTTTTGTTATTTCAACATTCTTTTTATATACTATTTAATATCTTTTGTCTAGTTTATTATACTTTTTATACATTTTATTATTATTTTCTCCTTCTACACCCATAATTTTTCTTCTTGACGGATGGATTTCTTTGTGCAAAATTTTATGTATGGATGATAATCACAGAGTTTGCATAAATTCAAAAATACTGCCTTATGTAATTGAATCAGGCTATGGAGTAGCCATAAAACCCTTTATCCATGCAGATAGAATCGTTGCTTTTAATGTAATGATTTACTTGGTTTCTGGAAGAATGGAAGTCATAGAAGACGGCAAGGCGTTCACCCTTACAAGCGGAAAGATTTTCTTTTTAAAAGAAGGCGTTCATCATTGGGGAGAAAAAAGGTGCGAACAGGGAACATCGTGGTATTACATCCACTTCACTTCTGCACCAAAACTAGACGCGCCTTCAAGTGAAATATCCCTGCCCAAAATTCAATCCGTGAAAGAAAAATCAGAAACGGACAGGCTTTTTTCAAATTTAATCCATTTAAATAAAATTGAGGAATCCGCAGAAACCTTATTCAAAAAAAATATAATCCTTAATGAAATCCTTTCTTTATGCGTGCAGACTCCCGACAGCTCCACAGAAGAAAACCATGCGGAATGCATCAAATCATTTATAAAGGCCCATGCAATATCAGACTTCTCTTCAGAAGAACTGGAGGAAGAGACTTCACTTTCTTATAAATATGCGGGAACTTGTTTTAAGCGGCAGTTTGGCGATACAATTCGTTCCTATCAAAACAAAGTCAAAATAGAAAAAGCTGAGGAATTATTAACAACAACCCAGCTGTCAATTTATGAAATTGCCGAGAAAACCGGATTCTGCGACCAATTCTACTTTTCAAAAATCTTTCACAATATAAAAGGAACATCGCCATTTAAATTCCGCAATTCATTCACACCAAAACTATAATAATCATCTTAAAAATACGACTTTTACACATAAAATCAGCTTTTTATTCATGTACAGCGTAACTTTTTGCGCATATTATACAAATATAATTAATTTTTTAGGAGATTCATTTATGCACGACACACTAAAAGAATGTAAAATTACTGATTCATTTTTCACTCGTTACGAAAACCTTATCAAAGACACAGTAATTCCTTATCAAGAAAAAATATTGAAAGACGAAATTCCCGGAGCTGAAAAAAGCCACGCTATAGCAAATTTTATCGCCGCCGCAGAAAAAATTGAAAAAGGTGAAAGTTCACAACCCTTCTATGGAATGGTTTTTCAAGATAGTGATGTTGCCAAATGGCTTGAAGGGGCTGCATACACCCTGCTTTTGAATCCTGATAAAAAATTGGAAGAAGATTGTGATAAAATCATTTCTATTATTCAAAAAGCCCAGCTTCCAGACGGATACTTGAACACTTATTTTACAGTGAAAGACGTTTCAAAAAGATGGACAAACCTTGCCGAAGCCCACGAATTGTATTGCGCCGGACACATGATTGAAGCGGCAGTTGCATTTGCGGAATGTCTTGGAAAGACTTCACTTTTGGACATCATGTGCAAAATGGTTGATTGTATCTACAAACGCTTTATTGAAGAAAAACACGCAGGATATCCAGGTCATCCAGAAGTTGAACTAGCGTTGATGAGGCTGTACCACTACACAAAAAATAAAAAGCACTTGGAACTAGCACTTCACTTTATAAACGCCCGCGGTGTTGATTCAGACTATTTTAGGAACGAATTAAAGAACAGGGGCTGGGTTTTGTGGTCAAAAGATCATGACAACAAGGAATATGCGCTTAATCACAAACCGGTCCGCGAACAAACACAAGCCGTCGGACACGCAGTTAGAGCGGCATATTTATACACAGGAATGGCTGACGCCGCAAAAGAAACTTCAGACAAATCTCTAGAAGACGCATGCAAGACACTTTGGACTAATCTAACTACAAAAAGAATGTACATTACAGGTGCAATTGGTTCCGCATATGAAGGAGAGGCTTTTACAGAAGATTATCACCTGCCAAACGATGCGGCCTATGCTGAAACTTGCGCTTCTATTGGATTGATTTTCTTTGCCCGCCAGATGATCGAACTGGACAAAAACAGTAGATACGCTGACGTTATGGAAAAAGCCTTGTACAACTGTGTTCTAGCCGGAATGCAGCTTGACGGAAAACGCTTCTTCTACGTGAATCCGCTTGAAGTTGACATCGGCATTTCGGGAAAAGCCTGCACACATTCACATGTTCTCCCTTCACGCCCGAAGTGGTATGCCTGCGCATGCTGTCCTCCGAACGCAGCAAG
>CAYFND010000038.1:0-15816 GCA_964344405.1 uncultured Treponema sp.
TTCATAAGGACGAGTTCTATACAAAACCCTCATCAACAAGTCACCAACCATAATTGCTTTTACAAGGCGGTGTAAAAGTCCCGGTGTTATTTTAAATCCTGGATTTTTTTCAAAACCTTGAGCACTTAAAGAAAGAACTGGAATATTTCCCCAACCAGCGTCGTTCAACGCACGTCTAATGAATCCAATATAATTTGTGGCTCTACAACCACCACCAGTTTGCGTAATAATCAAAGATGTTTTATTCAAATCATACTTTCCAGATTCCAATGCAGAAATCATTTGACCTGCAACAAGAATTGAAGGATAACAAGCATCATTGTTTACATATTTTAATCCAGTATCAACAGCTTTTGGATCAACTGCATCAAGTACTACAAAGTTGTAACCGGCTCCTGCAAAGGCTTTCTGCAAAATTCTAAAGTGAATTGGAGACATTTGAGGGCCGATAATTGTATGGGTTAATTTCATTTCTTTTGTGAAGACAACTCGTTTGTATGCAGAACTTTTTACTTCTATCCTTGTGTTGTTGCGTCTTCTGGCTTTTACTGCGGCAATCAAAGAACGGATACGGATGCGGATAGCACCCAAGTTTGAACCTTCATCAATCTTGATTAAAGTGTACATTCTGTTTTTTGCACGTAGAATTTCATCAACTTGATCAGCTGTTACAGCGTCCAATCCACAACCAAATGAAGTGAGCTGGACTAATTCCAAGTTAGGCATTTCTGAAACAAATTGAGCCGCCCTGTAAAGTCTGTTGTGGTAAACCCATTGGTCAATAATTCTAAGAGGACGTTCAATTTTACCCAAATGAGCGACACTGTCCTCTGTAAATACAGCAAGACCAAGTCCGTTTATCATTTCTGGAATTCCATGATTGATTTCTGGGTCTAGGTGATAAGGTCTTCCGGCTAGAACAACGCCACTTCCGCCTTTTCTAATAACGTCTTCAAGAGCTTCCTCACCCTTTTGGCGCACTTCTTCACGGAATAATTCTTGTTCTGCCCAAGCTTTTTCTACAGCGTCATAAATCTTTTCTTTTGATAGTTCATTGAATTTTGGAAGAAGTTCTTCACACAAACGTTCAGCAAGCCTTGGTTTGTCATAAATTGGCAAGAACGGATTCATATATATGATTGAATCATCCTGACGGAGTTCATCAACATTATTCCTTAAAACTTCTGGATAACTTGTTACAATTGGACAATTATAATGATTTCCAGCTCCGCTATCTTCCTGCAATTCATATGGTGCACAAGGATAGAAAATAAATTTAACACCTGATTCAATCAAAGAAGCGACGTGTCCATGGCTGATTTTTCCTGGATAACAAACAGATTCTGAAGGAATTGTCTCAAGTCCTTTTTCATAAATTGTTTTTGATGAACGAGGAGAAATCTTTACCCTAAAGCCCAATTCATTAAAGAACGTGAACCACAAAGGATAATTTTCGTATAAATTCAAAACGCGTGGAATTCCAACTTCGCCCATTGGTGCGTCTTCTGCTTTTCTTGGAACATAATGGAATAATCTTTTATATTTCCATTCAAACAAGTTCGGCATTTTTTCTTCTTTTTCTACAGATTGACGTCTGTCACTTGCAGAAAGAACATTTTCACCGATTTCAGCGCCTTTTTCACATCTGTTGCCTGTAACAAATTTTCTTTCTTCTTTTTCTGTTTTAAACGTGTTGATTGTTAATAAACAATTATTTTGACATTTTCCACATCTTCTTAATTCCAAATCAACTTTGAATGATTCCAATTCTTTTAGAGTCGCAATATTTGAACGAACTTCGTGAACTACATCTTTGCTTTCACCTGGTTTTGGAGCGATTAAATCCATCCACTGGTCATATGCTATCAATGCAGAACCATAAGCACCCATCAATCCCGCTACATCAGGACGGAAAACTTCAACACCGGCTATTTTTTCAAATGCACGCAAAACTGCATCGTTGTTAAAAGTTCCACCTTGAACTACAACTTTGGAACCGATATCACTTGCCTTTCTTAATTTGATTACTTTGAAAAGAGCGTTTTTAATTACAGAATATGAAAGTCCGGCAGAAATATCTGCAACTGATGAACCTTCCTTTTGAGCCTGCTTAACCCTACTGTTCATAAATACTGTACAACGGCTGCCCAAATCAACAGGACGTTTTGCAAGCAAAGCAATCTTACTGAATTCGCGGATATCCATGCCCATAGTTCTTGCAAAATTATCCAAGAACGAGCCGCAACCCGATGAACAAGCTTCATTTAATTGAATTGATACAATTGCGCCGTCCTTCATCCTCAAGCACTTCATATCCTGTCCGCCAATATCAAGAAGGAATTCAACGCCTGGAACAAAGAAATCTGCAGCTCTAAAGTGAGTTATTGTTTCAACTTCACCGGAATCAACACCAAATGCAGACTGAAAGAGAACCTCTCCATAACCTGTAGAAACGGAACGAGCAATATAAACATCTTCTGGAAGATGAGAATACAAATCTATTAAAACTTTTGTTGCAAGTTCAACAGGATTTCCTTGGTTTGAAGCATAGAAACTCCAAATAATACGTCCTTCCTTGTCAATCAAAACAGCCTTTGTTGTTGTAGAACCAGCGTCCAATCCCAAAAATACAGGACCATGTGTTTTTGACAATTCACCACGTTTAGCTTTTTGCTCGGAATGGCGAACTGTAAACTCATCCAACTCACTTTGATCTTTAAACAAAGGAGCAAGTCGTTGAACTTCGTTCAATTCAACTCCAACTAGATTTTTCAAGCTGTCCCTGAATTCTTTAATTGTTGGGAACTTGAAGTCCTTGCCATCTGCCAAAGTGATTTTTCTTTCCGCACTAAAAGCACAACCTGCAGCAACAAAAAGCTGTGAATTTTCTGGAACTATAACTTCATTTTCTTTTAATTTTAATGTTTGAATGAATCTTTCTCTCAATTGATCCAAAAAGTGAAGAGGTCCGCCCAAAAATGCTACATTACCTCTAATTGGTTTTCCACAAGCCAATCCAGAAATTGTCTGGTTTACAACTGCTTGATAAATTGAAGCGGCAATATCTTCTTTTCTGGCGCCTTCATTTATTAAAGGCTGGATATCAGTTTTAGCAAAAACACCGCAACGAGCTGCAATCGGATAAATCTGCTCTTGTTTTTTGGCAAGTTCATTCAATCCGGTTGCATCAGTTTCTAGCAATGCCGCCATCTGGTCTATAAAAGAACCTGTACCACCGGCACAAGTTCCGTTCATTCTTTGTTCAACGCCACCTTTGAAATAAGTGATTTTAGCGTCTTCACCGCCAAGTTCAATTACAACATCTGTCTGTGGAATAATCTTTTTTACAGCTGTTGTAGCGGCAATTACTTCTTGAATAAAAGGAATGTTCAACCATTGTGAAACAGAAAGTCCGCCGGAACCAGTAACTTTTACACAAGAAATCCAAAGCTTTATTAACTTCTGTAATAATTGTCTTTCTAATATCTGCACGATGTCTTTCATAGACACCATAAATCAAATCATCACTTTCATTTAGTATTACAATTTTAACTGTTGTAGAACCGACATCAATTCCCATTCTTACGGGTAGTACGGTTTGTTCTTTTTCTTCCATTAATATATTTCCTATACTGTATTTCTTTTATAAATAAAAAAAGGATGTGCACATTTTATTCATGTTTACACATCCTATAATTTAATCATAATTTAGTTATTTTGCAATAATTGTCACGTTATTCTCATTTTTTATAAAAATAAATTTTAATTATTTACTTAACAACTTAACTGTCATTCCAGAAACCATTGAATCAACATCAAAAGGAATAATTTCATTATTCTCATCTCGTTCAGCTTCAAATCTGAATGTGTCGTCTTCATTTCTGAAAATTCTTCCTTTTACAGTTTTATTTGCTTTTATTTCTGCACCAACTCCAGTTTCTGAAACCAAATATCTGGCTTTTGGAGCAATATAAACACTGATACTTTCTGGTGATTCAACGCTCAATAAAATAGCATTTGTTTTGGCTGTCTGCATAAGCTGGTCAAAACAACCCTGATAAAAAATATCAGCATTTACTAAATCTGAATCTTTTTCTGCAAGTTGAATCTGATAATCATCATCTTTGATTGCTAACTCAGTTTGAAATTTCTCTTCTTTATCTTTAAAAGTTTTAATCAAGTCTGTTGTGTAATCATTCATTTCTTCCACAAGCTTTGTTGAAGCATTGTAATAAACAGGAATTGAATATTTTTGAGTCATTTTGCTTAATTTATTGTTCAAATATTTGTAATCATCATAAGTTTTTTGAAGTTCATTCAATTTTGAAATAGTTTCTTCATCTGTGATTGCATTATCCGCGATGAATGTCGCCGCATCAAAAGGTTCTGTCTGAAGTTCCTTTGTAGTAGCAATAATTTCATCAGCATTACTATCCTTATAAATTGGATCAAGGGAATCAATCTCACTTTGATATTGTGTTTTAAGCTGGCTGACGGTGTTACGAAGTTCCTTGTAATAATTTTGCTGATTATCCTCAACACTTTTTTGCAATGTTGCAATTTTGGCTTCATATTCAGTAACGAGCTTTTGACGTTCCATTTCTTGAAGTTGACGCTCACTATCAAGCGCTTTTTCTTGAGCCCTTGCAGATTCAACTTTTTCTGAATCAAATTGTGCCAACTGATTTTTATACTCATCAATTTCTGTATTTACTTCATTAAGTTTAACATCATATTCATCATGAATGGCTTTTATTCCGTCATCGTAAGTCTGGTTTACAGCATCAACCCTTGCGGCTTTAGTCTTTTTATTCTTTATATTCAACGATTCAATTAAAAATAAATCTTGATCACGCTGATTTGTTACTTGTTTGATTTTAGTTTCCATTTCTGTAGTAATTGTAACTTTATTCTTTACAGCAGTGTCATAATTAGTTTGAGCTTTTGAAACTGTATCAAGAAGATTTCTTAAATTCAAATCATTAAAATCCTGCCAATCAACAGTTATATTTTCATTTGATTTTGAAATCCAAGAAGAAAGTCCCCAGCTAAGACCACCAACAAGAAGTGTAATTCCCAAAATAATTAAGAAAACAACAGGCGAATTATTCTTCTTTGTTTTTGCATATTCTGTATTCAAATCATAAACGTCAACATTGTCCTCACGGTGAAGATTTTGAATTTCATCATTCAAGAATAAAAGAACTTCTTCATGGCGTTTATTCAAAGAAACATCTGTATTCGTTATTTTGTTGTCATTGTCCATATACCACTCCAATCTTCAGGTGCGTTCTTTAATCCCATACGCTCTAGGAATACACTAATACATTCCAATTGGGAATCTTTGAAAAGTCTTCTCGCAGTTTTCCAATCGCCTTCATAATATGCTTTTAAAGCTTCTTCAAAAATGTTGTAATTATCAACTAATTTCATATCCATCTCGTTAGTATCAAACGGGAAGTATATTTTTTTACCTTCGGTTTTTCCTTTTACTTGAACTGTATCAATTTCAAAGAATTTATATCTAGCGCTTTCTTTTTCAACTTCATCTTTTATATATTCAGAAACGATGACAGGAAGATGATAGATTCTAGTTAATCCTTCAAGACGAGAAGCCGAGTTTACAGTATCACCAATTACAGTGTTTCCCATGTGGGCTAAACGTGGATCCTGGTCATTTCTACCGATTGTTCCGTACAAAACCATACCGCCGTCAATACCGACACCGACATCAACTAAAATAGCTTGGAATACTTTTTCTTCAGATTCAGTCAACTTGCGTTTTTGTTCAACTTCATTTCTCTTATCTGCCAGCTCAGTTCTAAGGGCTGCCGTTACACGTGTAATTTCCCATGCAGTTCTAATGGCTGTGTATGATTTTGACATTTTTGAAATATCCAAACCAAACATGGCAAGAATTGCGTCTCCAATAAGAGAACCGACAACTCCTGAATTTTCATGAACAGAATGAATAACTCTGTTGTAGTGAACTTCCAAAACGCTCTGGATTTCTGTTCCCAAAATTTCTGTTCGGCTTGTAAAACTCTTGATATCAGAAAAAAGCATTGTTAATTCACGTTTTTCCATTTCAAGGCCTACGCCTCTTTCTGAATAAGCTTTGTTTACAACATCATTCGGTACGAATTTTTGGAAAGTCTTTAATAAATTTTTAACTGAAGAAGAAAGAGAATTGAATGAAGCGGCAAGATAAGTAACATCATCATTTGGTGCATTGGACAAATCAATAATTCCAAGTTCCTTCCTCTTCTGCATTTCATTTAAGTTCTTAGAAATTGCACGCATAGTTCTGAATTCCATCTTTAGGATTTTTGAACCAACAAAAATGAAGATTATTGTAAGAACGATTATCAAAAGGAAAGTCCACATAAATACATTTCTTGTCTTTGTATCCAAGTCTGAACGTTTTTCTGCACGAATCAAATAATAGTTCCAATCTTCATGATATTTATAAACACCAAAATAATCGCCATCAAATGTTTTAAAAGAAATTGAACCTTCTGTAACACCGTTGTCGTAAGCATCATTCAATTTTTGCAGGGCATCTGTATCAACAAACCTATCCCAAAAAGTTTCCGTATTGTTTGTTGCAATAAATTTTATGGCACCTAATCTGTTGATTCCAAGAGCTACACTATTTTCATTTGAAAAACCAGACTGAGCGACACGTTTTAATGCTGAATCAGTTTCAACTTTGTCTTGAGAATATGAAAAAATCTGGTATTGATTTGTACAGTTTGTGTAGAGTTCCTTTAATTGAGCAACCATAATTTTATTATTCAACTGAATTGTCTGTCTTTGAGACAATTGAAGTGAAATAAAGTTAGTTGCAAAATTAGACAACAAAATTAGAGAAACAAAAATCAACAATATCTTTCCACCCATAGGAATTATTATTGTTTTTCCAACCCTATCAAAAATTTTAAACTTTTTTGCCATTACTTCTTCGTCCTTATAGCGTATTCAAGCTATGTCGCGAATATCTTATTCAACATTTTATTATAACTTAATTGATAAATTCTAACAATTTATTTATTCTCTAATATATGAACAAAAAAACTATAAAAAATAAATCTCTTGTCAAATCAGGAATTCAATTATCAATACTAACTTTACTTTCCCGAGTGATGGGTTTAATCAGGGAAATGACAAGGGCTTCATTTTTGGGAACAAGCGTTTTTGCAGATACTTTTTCTACAGCCTTTGTAATTCCTAATTTTTTTAGAAGATTATTTGCAGAAAACAGTATTACAGTGGCGTTCATACCAACTTTCAAAGAGTATTTATCAAAAGGTGACGACGACGAAAATAAAAGGCAGACACAGGAATTTCTAACTTCAATTTTTACAATACTCACTTTTTTTACGGCTATAGTTGTTGTAATCGGTGTTTTGATTATGCCGTTGATCAGTCCTTTTTTTTGCAAGATCCCTTCTGACATAAACGACCCAAGCTATTCTTTAATGATTCTAAAGCGAGACGAACTTACCTTCCTTACAAGAATCATGTTTCCATATCTTTTTGTAATTTCAATCGCAGCTTTTTTTCAAGGAATATTGAACGGATGTAAAATCTTCGCACCATCGGGATTCACACCTGTTCTGTTTAACGGAATTGTTATTTTGGCAACTTATCTGCTCACTCCACTTTTTACAACAGAGGACAACGCTGCAATTGCGATGTCAATTGGTGTTGTAATCGGCGGTTGTGTTCAAGCGTTGTTCCAGCTGCCATTCGTCTTAAAGACAGGCTGGAAAGTTGCATTCACAGGATTACGAAAAGCTTTTTCAAATCCGGGAACTAAAAAAGTCATAGCATTAATCCTTCCAACAATCATTGGAATGGCGGCTTATCAAGTGAACGATGCAGTTTCAACATTGCTTGCAAATAGAGCGGCAGAAGGAGTTGCGTCAAGTTTGCAATATTCGCTGCGCCTTCAAGAATTGATTTTGGGAATCTTCGCGGTTTCTATTGGAACAGTAATCCTTCCAGATTTGTCCGGGCTTGCTAATGAAAAAAAATGGGAGGAATTCAACAATATGCTTATTCAAGCTGTAAAAATTATTGTCATGATAACGATTCCCGTAACTTTCTTTTCAATAATCAACGGAAAAGAGATGATTTCACTTTTGTACAAATCAAACCGCTTCACCGAAGATTCAGTCTTGCTGACACTTGGAGAATTTAGATTCCACATTGCAGGATTATTCTTTATCGCCGCAAACAGAATTATTTCACCAGCTTTTTACGCACAAGGAAACACAAAGCTGCCAACACTCGCCGGAATCATCAGTTTTGTAATAAATACAGTCTTGGCCTTGATTTTGGTGCACCCAATGGGCGGTAACGGAATTGCCCTAGCTTTAACAATTGCTAGTATTATGAACACAATCTTGCTTTTTGCATTCATGAAAAAAATAAATTCAATTGAGTTCGGCAAAATTATAAAAACAACTTTACTTTATATTTTAAAATTAGTAGTTTTTTCTGTAATAGCTTCTGTTCCATGCTTTTTGTTAAGACCGATTCTTGTAAGTAGATTTTCAGCTTATACAAAATTAATTTCGCAAGGTGTTCCAATTTTAATTTCATTGGCGATCTTCTTTGCAATTGGAATTACAGAGCTCATCCTGTCAAAAGATTCAACAGTGATGGTTATTAAAAATAAAATTTCAAGAAAGGTGAAGAAATGAAAGAATATACAAAAGCAGATTTAAAAAATATTTATACTCAAAGAATTGATAATTTGTGTTTTTACATGACTAACAATCAAATTGGAGCCGCTGTTTTTATAAACAATGAAGAACACAGAGATCCTTCAGTTGCTTATTTCACTGGATTTCAAAATGATGGAATCTTGATTGTTTATTCCGCTTTTTATTCTGTTCTAATTCCATGGGATGAAATTCTTGCAAAAAAAACAGCATTCTGTGATAAGTTAATTCCTTTCACCCGTTATAAATGCAACACGATTGAGGCTATAAAATCAGTTTTGAATTTAACTGCTGAAGCTCACGCTATTTTTGAAAAAATAGATTTACCACCATATTTAACTTATCCAAATTATCTTCACTTTATTGACGAAATTCCAAACTTCCAATTGCGCTGTATGGAAAACGGAATCCACACTTTTGTAGAAGAAATGCGCATGACAAAAGAAGAATATGAGATTGAATGTACAAAGGAAGCCGCACGGGTTGGAGACATCATCATTGACGAGATTGAACGCCAGGTAAGAAGCGGTGAAATCAAAACAGAAATGGACGTTGCGCTTTTAATTGAAAAAGAATGCAGAATCCACGGATGTGAAAGAACTGGATTTGACACACATGTCGCAAATCCAACTAGAAGTTTTGCAATTCACGCTTTTCCAAACTATACAGCAGCAGAGTTTCCAAGCGACGGACTTTCAATTATAGATTTTGGAGTTGTCTACAAAGGTTACACAAGCGACACAACGATTACGATAGCAAAAGGCGAATTAACAGAAGAACAACAGAACCAGCTTGACCTTGTTCAAAAAGCTTACGACGAATGTTTGAAACTTTACAAAAAAGATAATTCCATCAAGGCGGCGGCTCAAAAAGCTGATAGTATCTTTTCTAAAGCAAAGAAAAAGATGCCCCACACTTTAGGACACGCGATTGGTCTTGAAATTCACGAAAAACCACGTGTAAGTTCCAAAAATGACGAATCGCTTTTATTCAAACCAGGAATGATTCTTACTCTTGAGCCGGGATTATACGACGATAAAAACGGCGGATGCAGGTTGGAAAACGACGTTCTGATTACAGAAGACGGAAACGAAGTAATCTCTCATTCAAGAATAATTTACGTTCGTTAAAATACGCACGCTATTTAAGTGCGTATTTTATACGTTTAACAAAAACTGATTCAGACTAGAAGATTTCATCAATATGAGTTCTAAGTTCAATTTTTTCTAGAATATTGTCAGCGGCGGCGCACAAAGCGCTCTGCAAGCCTGAATCTGGAAGAGATTGAGTTAAATCCTTCATGTTGAGCAGCACTTTCTTAATAAGTGAATTGCTTAAAGGAATGTCTTTATTTTCTGCTAGAATACTTTCATATTCTTCACCAAGGATTCCTGACTTTAGAATTGAAGTTGCCATAGCAATCAGACCCGGCTCACCAGATAATTTAGAAATTGCATATTCAATCAACATCCTCACCCGGCCAGATTGGAATTCTTCAAGGTTATCAACAGGAAGCGATTTACTTAGAACAAGCAGTTTCTTTAATAAATTGATTTCTTCTTTATTCTCAGATTCAAAATCAGTATCTTGAATTATTTTTTCCATTCTTGGAAGAAATTCCTTTACAATTTTTTCTTGTTGAGCCGCTTCACCAGAAATTTGCTCCATCATGCCGGAATTTCCGTTTACTGAATCCGCAGCCACTTCTTGAGGTGTTCCTTCTGACAAAGGAGAAACTTGTGGTTCTGAATCTTGAATTTCTGTTTGAGATTTTGCAGCACTTTCACTTGAGGCTTCGGCTTCTGCCTTTGACTTCATTGCTTGTTCCATGGCTTTCTGCATTGATTCAGCTGCCATTTCATTAAACTTCTTCTGCTGGTCAACAAGGTTGTCACTCATCCGCTTTAGGTTTTCTGTAGCATCCCGTGCATTTCTAACTGAATCCTGCGACATATCGTTCATCATTTTGCTCATATCAGACATCAAGTCTTTCATCGGTTTTTCAAAATCCTGAGCTTGCGGATATTTTGGAGTTTCCGACTGCTTTTGTGGCTTTTCATACCGTTCTTGAGGCATCATATCTTTTAGTGAATTGTCTTCCTCTGTTTCTTGAGGAATTGGTTCAGAAGGCGGCTCGCTCTTTTGCGGTTCACTTTCTGTTGGAGTCTTACTCTTTTGTGGAAGGAGGCTGTCCAACATATCCTCATCATCTTCATCAGCGGAAAGAGGTTCGTCCAATGGTTCATCAGCAGCTTCTTCAAGTTCATCTTTTGGTGACGAATCCTTTTTCTTATTGGCTTTAGGCTCTTCTTCTATTTCATCGCTTTGTTCAGAATCATCCTCATCAGATTTACCTTTTGAAGATTCGTCATCATCTTCTGGAGAAGAAGTTTTTTGATCAGAAGGAGAAACAGAACTTTCTATAAATTCTTCCTTTGGTTCAGGTTCTTCATCCTCTTCCTCTTCTTCCGGCTCTTCTGTTATTTCATCTTCAAGTGATTCTTTTTCCGGTAAATCATCAAATGGATTTACATTTTCATCTTCACCAAGGCCGGACAAACTTGAATAAGGTTGTGGAGGTAGTTCTTCCTCTTCTTCTGCTTCAACTTCGTCCTCTGATTCCAAATCTTCATCTTGAGGCTCTTCATTTTCTTCTATTTTTTCATCTTCTGCAGCGGCAACAACATCGTCACCCAGCTGGTCAAAATCAAAATCGGCTTCAATAATTTCTTCTTTTTCTGGAAGAGGTTCTGCCTGTTCAACTTCTTCTTTCTTTTCAACAACATCCGTATTTTGCTTTGTTGAAGTTACTTTTTCTTCCAGCTTCTTTTTTTGAAGACTCGCAAAAACATTCTCGCCATCACTTAAATCAATACCTTTGTTGTACACTTCAATAGCGTCGTCAAGATTTCCCTCTTTTTCATAAATTTTTCCAAGGACGTTATAGCCTTCAGGATTTGAACTTCTTTTTGCAACATATTCTTTTGCAAATTTTTCAGCCTTATCCATCTTTCCAACTTGAGAAAACCTATTTGCCGCAGAAAGCATGTAGTCTTTGTAATGATGGTCCACTTTTTTAATCTCGTTGAACATCTCTTCTGCTTTTTGCTCTTCATTGTCACAAATATAATACTGGCCGTACAAATCAAGAACTTCAACATCTTTTTTACCGTCATCTTCATACAATGACTTCACATTTTGATGGGCGTCTTCCAACTCGTCATTTGACAATAAGTTTGAAACAAGCTGTTTTTTGATTTCTTTATCATCAGGCTTAATCTGCAAAGCTTTGTATGTTGCATCCAAGGCTTCATCAATTTTGTCAGTATTTTCCAACGCCTTTGCCAGCCCCGAAAGTATCCTGATATCGTCTTTTTTGTATGAATCCGCCTTTTTAAATGTTTTTTCAGCTTTTGAATAATCAAATTCATTCAAATAAATTTCACCCAACAAGCACAGAAGCTTTCCGTCTGTCGGATGCAGACTGATAGAACGCCTTACCAACTCAGAAGCGGCCTTTGTTTCCTGAGACTTAATCAACAGTTCGCTAAAATCTTCAATTGCATCAACCCAGCCCGGATTTACGCGAAGTGTTTTTTCATAATGTTTGATTGCTTCTGAAACTTGATCTGCCTTTTGATATGTTCTTGCAATGTTGTAATTTAAAATCGGGTGGTTTGGATCAATCTGCAGACCTTTTTTGTAATATAGAATTGCTGTTTCATATTGTTTAAGCTTGTTGTAGATAAAACCCAGGTGGTTCAGAGCCAAAACGTCAGAAGGATTTTGTGTGATTACATATTTAAAAGCGTTGATTGCATTTTCATAACTGCCCATCTCTTTGTAAGTAAAACCCAAATTGTAATAAACTGTAGATAAATCTCTTTTTTCTGACAGACCTTTTTTTAGGACGCTGATTGAATCATCATATCTTTTTAAACGTCTATAAACGGCGCCAAGATTATTCATTGCTTCAACATAATGCGGATAATATTCAATAATTTGAGAATAATAAGGAATTGCTTTTTCGTCTTTTCCAAGTTTCACATAAATATTAGCAATTTCCTTGAGGTATCCAATATTTTTTGGATCTGTTTCTAGTAAAGATGAATATAATTGAATAGCTAAATCAAAATCTCTAGCTATTACAGCTCCTTTTGCGCGAGTTAGCATGATTTCTTTTTCCATATGGATTCCTCTATTTGAATTTCATTTCTTTTTTTACTTTTTTAAATACGAAAGAGGTCTTGCATAAACTTCTTTTGATAATTTTCCAACAATCCTGTTGTCCAACACTGAATAAGAAGCTATTGCAAAATAATATATTTTTCCGTTTTCAAGTCCTGTCAATGTGAAAGTTGTTGAATTTCCAACATTAATAGGAGATTCTCCTTCTACGGCTATTCGTCCCAAATATTCTCCAGGCCGGCTACCATAATAAAGATAATAACCTCCGGATGTTTCATCCACAGAATAATTCCAAGTGACGGTAACACAACCGTCTCCGGCTTTTGCGGTAACTGTAAAAGGTGGGAACGGTGGGTTTAATTCTGTGTAATCCATTGTAATTGAAGTAATTGAAGGTGTTTTCTCCCCGTCTCCATCTGGCAGAAGTTCAGCCGACAGCTGAAAATACAATCCTGTAACACCAGAAAGTTTTTCTCCAACAGTTACGGGCTTCCATTGTGGATAAGAGTCTGTCCAGTTAAAATAATTATCTCCAGAACGGACGTAATAACATATTTCAGTTTGAGGAGGAATACTTGATTCGGCTTTAATTGAATTCAATGTGGAACCGACTGACACCATGATTGGTTCAGTCACAAAGCTTCCACCGCTTGAAATGTATGTTATTGGACTGAGTTTTCCCGCATTATCAGCAGATTGGTAGTCTGGAAGTGCAAAAGGACGACGAAGGATTCTTACATCATCAATTTTTCCAGTATATTCACCACAAAGCTCTATTTCGGAAGGAGTACCAAGAACAACAAGTGAAACCTCACCGTCCTCCATATTGTTTGACGTAACATAAATCAAATCTTGAACAACGCCGTCCATAATGTATTCCAAAAGTCCAGTTTCTGCATCATAAGACAAAACATGGTTTGACCACTTGTCTGGAATTACAACGTTTGAACCGCTAAGTTTTATTTCTGTATTCTTTTCATTGTTGTAATAGATATCAAACATATTTGATAAAATCCATTCAAGATGACCGGCATTAAAATAACAGCTCAATATTTGATAGATAAACTGATTTTTGGAGTCAATCCTAGAAGACTCCCACTTCAATATAGTTTCGCCGTTTTCAGAAATTGACGGACACAACCAAAAGTCAATGGAAAAAGATCCCATCAAACCTTCAGAACCAAAATATGTACCTTTTTCACCAAAGATGTTCAATCCGCCCATATTCCGGCTCAATCCGGAAACTTTGCCTTTAATTGTGTTATCAACTTTTTTTAGGTTATTCTTTGTGATTGAATAATTTCCGTTTGCAATAGGAGTCTCTGGATTTTCAAAATCAATCAAAATGTCTGTATCGTCATCATAAGAATAAGAATTGGCTGCAATTTTTATGCAATCGTATCCAAAACGGCCTTTTCCTGTTGTTATATTGCTTGATTCTTTTAGTACAGGCCAACCTTCTTTTCCACCAATAACTATTTCCTTAGCAAAAAGAGTTGAAAATGCGACGCAAAATATACCTACTAAAAATACTTTTTTTCTGATACAATTCATAACAAAATGACAACCAAAACTACACGTGAAATTCTACACGAAACAGCTCTGAAGGCTCCTTTATCAAGCGGCGTTTATCTGTGGCGAAACGCAGAAGGCACCGTAATATATGTGGGAAAAGCAAAAAATCTGAAGAACCGACTCTCTTCTTATTTTTCAGGAAGAAAAGACATCAAAACAACACTTTTGATTTCCCACGCAAATTCAATTGAATACATCACAACAACAAATGAATATGAAGCTTTGTTATTGGAAAACAACCTTATAAAGAAATATAATCCCCGCTACAACATATGCTTAAAAGACGGAAAATCATATCCAGTTTTACGAATAACCCATGAAGATTTTCCAAAACTCTTTAAGACAAGACGCGTCCTTCATGACGGCTCACTTTACTTTGGGCCTTATCCTGATGTCTACGCCTTGGACAGTTTTCTTGATACAATCTTCAAACTATATCCACTAAGGCATTGTAGAATTCTAAGAAACCGCGAAAGCCCTTGTCTTTACTATCATATGAAACAATGCAAAGCTCCTTGTTGTAACAAAATTTCAAAGGAAGACTACAATTTATATGTCGGTGAAATAATCAACCTTCTTGAGAAAAAAGACAATGAAACAGTAGAAAAACTAACGCAGCAGATGAAGGAAGCCGCCGATAATTTGAACTTTGAAAAAGCGGCCAGACTGCGTGATGGAATAAAGGCGCTGATGGTTTTGCACAACCAGAACATTGTGGAAAGTTTTGACGGAAACGATAAAGATTACATTGCATACGCCAGCGAAGGTGAACTTGTCAGCTTTACAATCCTAAAAATCAGGCAGGGCAAGCTTCTTGGCAGGAACAACTTCCGTTTTGAAAGCTTGAACGAAGATGAAGAACTTCTTTCTGAATTTATGAATGCGTATTACACTGAAAGCTCGTCCATTCCACCGTGTATCTATGTTCCAACTCAGAACGGGCTTGAAATTGTTGAAAAATGGCTGAAGGAAACATTTGAAATCTCTGCAAAAATAATCCTTGTTCAAGAAGGAATTGAAAACTATCCTCGTCATAAAGCCGCAATGAACATGGCTTTTGAAAACGCCCGTGAGGACATTATCAGAAGGATGAGGGAGCGTGGCGATATGCCTGCGATGGAAGAGTTGAAGGAGACTTTGAATCTGCCGTCATTGCCAGTGAGAATTGAAGGTTTTGATATTGCACATATCGGCGGAAAATTCCCAGTTGCATCGCTCATCAGTTTTTACAATGGAAATCCGGACAAAAGGAATTACAGATATTTGAGGCTTAGAACAACAGACGGCCTTATTGGCGACTTTGCATCCATGAGGGAAGCTG
>CAYFND010000039.1:0-3725 GCA_964344405.1 uncultured Treponema sp.
TTTTCTTATGTTATTATGTAGCACTTTTTGTGTCCACTAGACTATACTAACTCCACTTCCTATAATGTTTTTATACTCTGGATAATCTTTATATAATCGTTCAAGGTTAAATTTATTTTGTTGAAAAATGATTTTGCTTATAGACTCAAAATTTATATCATCATATACTTTTTTTAGAATTGTATTTAATTCAGAAAAAACTGAATAATTTCCAATTTTCCCATAATTTTGTTTTTCATTCCTTAAGATAATTGCAATCCCTCCTGGAAGATCAACAGAAGGAAAAATATCTAAACTTCTTGGTGTATACCAAATAACTCGTAAGTGTTCATCATTCAGCATCTTTTCATTCCATTCCTTAGGTGTTTTTCCTGCATTAAATAAAAAACGACCGGGAGAAATCAAAGTAACTAAGTCACATAGTTTAAATGCTGCATCATAGAAATAGTTATATACAGGAAGGTCACTTGTTTTATTCATTTTTTCCTGATACGGTGGATTTCCTACTATCGCTTCAAATTTCATATTATTGTCTCCATTAGCTTCATTATTTAATTTAATATCAGAAAACTTTTTATTCTGATTCAAAATCTTTTTTATTCTTTCATAGTCGATTTGTTCAGTTTCTTTACCGTTTTTATTTGTACATTTTACTTTTAGTAAATCATACGAAACAAAGTTAGCTGCAATGCAGTCTATACTTAATCCTAGAATCTTATATATTTTTCTCGTAAACTCATAAGTGATTTTGGATGAAGGAATAGAATATATATTATTCTGAAAACTATCTGCTTTAAAAGCAAGTTTTCCTACATACCTTTTATAAATTGCAATGGCAAATTCAGCAGTTTTGCTATTTATATCAAGAATTCCTTTTCCTTCTTTTGCTGCATTTATCAAACATTCGTCTGGTAAAAGCGAAACCATGTCATCACAAATATTAGAAGGAGTTATAACTTCAGAATCAGAAAGTCGTCCAAATTTCTTTAATGCAGTCATGGCTCGTTGCAAAGGTTCTACACTTTTATCTTTTGCAAGATTGTTGATATTTTGAATTTTGTAATCAAGTTGTCTTAACGTCCATTTATCCATTTTATTTTGCATTAGACTTAAAACTTCAATATTTAATGATAGATTGCTAATTATTCGCTTGTTTTCTTCTGAATCTGATGCCTTAATAACATCTTCCAAAGAAATAACGTTATCTTCTGTTAAGTATGCAAAAAAGAGAATTCTTGCGTAATAAGTTTTTACTTTCTTTGCAAAAGATTCATCCGTTTCGTCATTTAATTTACTATCCTTTTGAGATGTTGAACTTTGAGTATTATCGTCTACATTAGATGAGTCATCATTTTCATCGTCATCGTCTAATTCAGAACCTTCACCTTTATTTGCTTTAAGTGTAAAACCGCTTTTTGAATCAATTTCATTTTGTCTATTTATTTCTTCCAGAATTTCTTGAACAGATTCCAAATTTAAGTCTACAGGGATTTCATTTGTTTCTTCGGCTATTCCTCTTGTTGCAGAATATTCCCTTACAGCATTAAGAATATCATTAGGAATAACTTGAACTATTTTGTCTTTGTTAGCTGTTATGATTGGTGAAATTCGTAATTCTTCAGCAATACGTTTTTCAAGCTTTGAATTACCGCTTTCATCGGTATTTACATTATAGATAAGGGCTTTTTTCTCTTGCATACGGAACATTCTTGTTGGGTCAAAATCAACAAGTAATGTTTGAGGTTTCATATTAAACTTTATTTTGTCGCCTTTTTCATCTTCAAATTCTTTTATGTATTGATTTTGTAAACGGAAAATCGCTTGGTCATATTCTTGGGGCGAAGAGCTTTCTTTTAAGAAAATCATCGTATCCCATTGTTTTACCGTTGAACCTGTAAGCATTCGGTTTACTGTGAGTGTTAATGTCTTTATGTTCTTTTCTTCACATTCACTGATTTTTGCTTTTACTGAGTCTGTAGTTTTATAAGAGGAAGAAGAATCAACACCTGAAATATTTACTATTTCATAAGAGCCTAAATTCTTAAAAGTAGATTTATTTTTTTGAATTAAAGATTCCATTGCATCGCATGAAGCACAAAAAGGTAAAACCATAACTATATGACGGCACATTTTGCCTGTTTTAATTTTGTCATAATCAAGAAAACTTAAAATATTATCATCATCTTTAGAACCATCTATTACTTTTAATAAATCTAAAACTTCCTTTTCATGTACAAATTCTTTATGAGAATCATCATCACTTTTATTAATTGACTTTGGTGTAAAAAGTGCTGAAAACGAAGTGGTTATTCCGTTTTTCTTATCTTCATTTATTTTGTGTAAAGATGAAGCATTTGGATTAAAAGCAAATCGAATCATTTGAGGAAATCCATAATATGGATTATCCCATTCATTCAGCTCTTTTTCGTTGTTTTCATTAAAGAGGTTTTCTTTATCCCAATTTTCTTTTTCATTAACAATATCAGAAAATTGACAAAAACAAATAATATCTTCTTTTTGAAATTCACTACCCATTAAAATTCGATATGGAGTACCAGAAAGATGAAGTTTTACTGCTACTTTTAATTTTTTCTCTATTAATAATGTATTTAGTTGTTTGTCTGCATCTTCTATTTGAATCTCTTTATCTTGCTTTTCTAATTTCTTTTGATTTTTAAGGTCTATCCCTTCCGCACTTCTAAGAACTTGCCCATAAGATTCAGCTCTTGCTCCGTAATGAGTTTCATCTACAATAAGTAAATCGATTGTATTTCTAAAAACTTCTTTGTGATGTTCTTTAATTTCACTTCCTTGTAAATCTTGTAAAGTTAAAAACAAAACTACACATTTAGTTTTTCTATCATTCAATTTTGTTTCTAATTCACGTATATTGGTAGAATCTAAAAACTCATAGCCTTTAAAATTAGCAGGAATCTCAACGTTCTGCTTCCATTCGTTTTTTACATCGGCTTTTGCAGACACAACAAGAACAAATTTTGCATTCATTTCATCCGCGCAACATAAAGATGTAAACGACTTGCCAAAACGCATTACCGCATACATCAACAAATTAGTTCTGCCATTATTGCGGGCATTAGTAAAATGCTCTATAACTTCTTTTTGATTTGGACGAGGAATCCAGATTTCGTCACTTCGTTGATATGTAAATCCTAAAGATTCTTTATCTATAGAGTTATAAAACTGATATTTTCCTGTATTTTCTTTGTAGTTCTGGTTAATATTTTCTATGGCTTCTTTAATATCTTGGTTACTTGTATCTTTAAAAAACTCTTTTGAGAATTTTATTTCGCTGCCATTAGAAATTAATTCTAAATCTTCTTGTGTAAGTCTATGTTTCTTCTTTTCTAATTCCAAATATGAATGTACAGAATAATCTCTAAAATAAACGTCATCGTTAATTGAAGCTTCAGCCTCAAATGTTTTTGATAAATCTTTAAAATACTCTTTCCACTCAGCAAGACGGACAGAAACAGGTCTATAAGTATCGCCAACTTTTAAGTAATCAGGAACGGTATTAGTTCTAAACGCGTAAATATGAGGCTTAATTCTTCCAAAGATTATATTATCAAGTTCCTTACAGTCCATCTCTCTCCTCTATTCCTCTTCGTAGTAATACGAATAATCAATTCCTTTCATAAATATTTCACGATCGTTTATTTTATCAGTCAATGCATAAAAAATTAAAATGGAAATTTGAGTGCTGT
>CAYFND010000039.1:3735-7749 GCA_964344405.1 uncultured Treponema sp.
ATTATGCTCCAATCAACACATTTTTTAAGGTTCTTTTTTAGCATTAAATCAAGCCAAATTCTTGTCGTTCTGCCGTTACCTTCCATAAATGGATGAGCTATGTTCATTTCTACATATTTTTCAATGATGGCTTCAAAAGTGGTTTCATCCATCTTCTCTATTGTAGAAAGAGTGTTTGGTAAGAATTCAGCTGCTGCAAACTTAAAGCCGCCTTTGCTTATATTGTGAGTACGTATTTTTCCTGCAAAGTCAAACAAACCGCCAAAAAGATATGAATGTATTTGCTCCAAACCTTTTACTGTTCCAACTTCAATACTGTCTATTAGTGAACTTTCAAATAAAGTATACGCTTTCTTTTTGCTTTGACCGTCGATTGTGTCTTCGCTATAAGTAAGCCATTTAATAAATTGTACAGATTTTTTACTTGGAACATTTTCAACTAGAGTAAGTATGTCTTTCTGTAATAAACAGTCGGTAAGATATTTTTTTCCATCTGCTGAAGTTAATTTCAGTTGACTACAAATTGTAGCCAACTGAGAGTTTTGTTTTTTTAATCGAGTTTTTAGAACACTCCAATATTTACGTGGATTTTTACTTTCAGTTATTACGGCAATTACATCCACCACAGAAAACCACCACTCGTTTTTTTCATCGTTCCAAACGGCACGAACTTCCTTGTCATCAAAGAATCTAATTGAAACTTTTTGCGTATTTTCCATTAGATTCCCTCCGACGTTTCAAGTATTTTCCAATATCCGCCTTTGTCAGGACCAATATGCTTAATCTTCTTACCAGTTGTTAAATTAGCAAGTTGTTTTTCAACAGCTCGTTGCGTAATACCTATTTCTACTGCCATTTGACTGGCTGATATTTTGTTGTTCTCTTGTATAAGAAGGAGGATTTTCTCCGAACTTTTTCTAGTTTTCTCCGAACTTTCTGTAGTTTTCTCCGAACTTTTTAGGTCTTCCTTCTTATAATTTAGATGAAGGTATCTGTTTTTAAGCTCATTGTGTTCGCCAAGCAAAAGATTTCTGAAAAACTTCTCTAGGTATTCAGAATTCTCATGTATTCCCTTCTGTATATTGTTATAATTCGCCCTTACAAGTGCGTTTCTAAAATACCAAGAGTTCTGTGCAAAAATATCATTATCAGCTTTAAATCCTAATGAACGAAGGTACTTTATTGTAAAAACTGCGGTTGTTCGGGTATTGCCCTCGCCAAAAGCATGAATCTGCCATAATCTTGAGACAAAAAAAGTAATATGCTTTACGGTTTCTTCCATAGAAAGGTTCTTATAATCAAAAGCTCTTTCTTGCTCAAAGTCATAATCTAGAGCTTCTTTTAATTCAAAGGCAGAACCGTACAGAACAGTGTCACCGTTTAAAACCCATTCCCGTTTTGTAATGTCATAGTCTCGGATTTTCCCTGCAAACTTAAAAAGTCCTTCAAAAAGTCGTTTATGAATTGCTATTAGATGAGTAGGTGAAAAGTTGAATGATTTTTCACTTAGTATTTGTGCTATACGGCTGGAAACTTTATCAGCTTCTTCTGTTCTTTCTTCTTGAGAATCTGTACGAGTGGTCTTGGATTGGTAGTATGAATCAATAAGGTTCTTGGCTTCTTCTAAAGAAATCTCGCCTTCTATATTTCGTTTTGCTGTGTCATATAAATACTTTGAAGGTGTTAATCCGTCAACTTGTTGAAGTCCAATCGCTGTAGACCAAGCGTATGATTTTTCCTTTTTCTCAGGTTCGCTTTGGCGTAGATATTCTTCAAAATCTATTTCGTAAGGATTCTTTGAACTCATTTTTGTTTCTTCTCCACCATATCAACAAAGCGTATCTTTTTGTGGGTTTCCCAGTCCTTAATGACGCAGTAGATTCCGTTGTGCTTTAGGTTGTTCTTCTTCTTACAGCCTTCGCATGCTTTAGAAACGGTTATTGTATCAAAAAGTGTCTCTTCTTTTTTCTCTTCAATGCAGCAGCTGTTTGGAATTACGAACTTCAATCCGTCCATCTGCCATATGTTCCAAGCAATCACCTTTGCAAATCCTATCAAATCTTCTGTTGTAAGTTCTTCACCAAATTTATCTTGATAGAATTCTGCAACATCAAACAATATATTTTCACGGGCGATTAAAACATTGTCACCCTGCCACTCAAATCCGTAGATTGAAGTAACTGCGGTATAAGCCCATTTGAGCCAGTCGTCTTTTGTATCGCAATTCTCACTTACAACACGGAGTTTTCTGTCTAAAAGTCCTATTCTTTCTACTACAGGTAAAAAAATTCCTGTAACGGTGTCGTATCGGCTTGTTAAATAAGGGGCTTCACCACAAGTTATCTCCAGGCGTTTTGTACTTACATAATCTTGCCAAGTTTTGCCTTGTTTTGTTGGAAAAGGAATCTTTTCTTCCTTAACATTCCAGCACTTTTCGGCTTCCATTTCTGTGTTGAACGGAGACTCTTCTGCTTCAAACCATGCCATATCCACAAGGTTGTTCTGCTTGTTGCATATCCAGCTTGGTGTAAAGACTTCGGCTTTATCGCGAATTCTTGATTGTTGTTCCGCCTTGCTTTTTTCTGTACGAGGTTTGATTATACTTCCGTTTCTGCCTGTAATAAGGCTTGTTGTTATTTGACAGTCTTCTTTATATAAGTCGCCGTGTTTTGCATAGTTGTCTGTTGCCCAGATTATATTTTTACCGGAAGATTTATCCTCTAGGAGGATTTCCAACAGTTCTGGATCTATTTTGACGAGAGTGTTTTCTTTTATATCGATATTTTGTAAATCAGTACTCATTTCTACATATTACTATAGCATAAATTCTTACAATTGGCATTGTGTTATAGGCGAGCTTGGTTCAATTAATACCTTATCATCAATAGCGAAAAGTCTAGTATTCTAAAAAACATCTTTCTCCAACTCTATTCTTTTCTTGCCTTTTAAAACTCCGTACGACCACAATTTTTCAAAACTCAATTCCGTTTATTAGGGGTATTGTTTCTACATCAGTTTTTTAGGAGGAACTATTATGAATGAAAAGGAAATCGGAGGATTGGTTTCTATAGGTTCTGTCTCTACACAGAATGGTTTTAGGATTGTTGTTTCAAAGGAATACGCACAGGGACTTACTGGGCTTGAAGGCTTCTCCCATGTGCAGGTCGTCTGGTTTGCGGACAAGGCGCCTTCTTGGCAGAAAGATATGCTGGTAATACCTTCTCCTTATAAAGACGCTCCGGCTATGGGTGTTTTTGCAACACGCTCACCACTGCGTCCGAACGGTATTTGCATAAGCAGCGCGCAAGTCACTTCTGTTGATGTTGAAAATGGTATAGTTGAACTCTCGTGGATTGATGCAGAAGATGGAACTCCCGTCCTAGATATAAAGCCGTACCACCCGTCTGAAGACAGAATTACAAGTGCAAAGATTCCTTCTTGGGGAAAGTCATGGCCCGCATCGTTTGAAGAGAGCGGAGATTTTGACTGGAGCAAAGTCTTCTTATTTTAGAATAGAGGGATAAAGATGTCCGTCTTGTCATCACGGTACATCTGATATTCCCAGCCCGAAGTGAGCTTGAGGTTGGACTTGGCAAAGTAGTCGCCGTAGATCTTCTGATATGTAAGTCCGATCGTACTCATGCTTCCCGTGTGGACAACGTGTAAAAAACGTCCGCCGGGAATCTTCTTGCTTGTAAAGATTGGCTGTTGGACGGCATCCTCTTCAGTCAAAACCGCGCACACAACAGTCATCTGACCGTCGCTATTGCCTCCGTATTCAGAAGGATTCCATGCCGTATACTGAATGAACTCCGCCTTATCACCAAAGGCTATCTTCTTGCTCTTAGAAGAGAAAGTCTTCCACAGCTTGTCAAAAGACATAAGCGGCTTATCAAGATAAAAGGCAATACCGGTAATATGACGGCTCCGGCACACGACAATTTCTGACTGCAGCCCGTCACCTTCAAGACTACAACAAGTATTTACAGGAAGAGCGAGCGGTTCCATAAGCAC
>CAYFND010000039.1:7759-12029 GCA_964344405.1 uncultured Treponema sp.
GAAATCAGTTCAAGCGAACCGACCTTCCGAACTTCTGCAGGAGTGTGTCCGCACCAAACCCTGAACGCCTTGGAAAAGTTTGCGGCGGAATCAAAACCAAACATGCCCGCTATAAACGAGATCGTCCTGTAATCCTTATCATCCTTCTTTAACACCAAAAGTCTGGCGCACTCGGTAAACACTCTTGAAGAAATATACGCCTTGGGTGTGATTTCTGTAGTTGCTGAAAACAGCCTTATAAAATGCCACAAGGAGTATCCTCTCTTCTCTGCAAGAAAGGCGGCGCTCTGTAGATTCCGTGCAGGAACTTTTGTCCTTACAACAGAACCCAACTTTGTCTCAAATATCTTTATAGACTCAATAATGCACTCATATCCGCTTGTAATCATAACTGAATAATAACATTAAACAAGGACAGTTGCCATGATGGGCATAAAGAGGATTATAAAATTTTTCACCTTATTTTAAAAAATCATCCGCAGAGACAACATCCGCAAACATACCCGAAAGAGACGCCATAATGCTTTCGTGGACTGTTGGCGCGGGGATTGTCCTACCGCCCCAAACCAAATCCTTTGTGGTGCAGGCGTCATGGATGAGCGTCACCTTGTAGTTGTAGTTCTGGGCTTCGCGTACGTTTGTATCAATACACATATGCGACATCATTCCAACAACAAGGGAGTCAATTCCAAGCTCGTCAAGTTTTGCTTTAAGCCCCGTATTGTAGAATGCGCTTGGTCTGTCTTTTAAACATCCTTCATTGTAACGTTGGGCTACTTGAATAACTTTTGTAAAAGCTCATAGGCAGTCATTGATTTTCTCCCCATTTCCATCTAAAAAGGGATGAATTGTTTCAAACTGATAACGAGCAATTGCAATTCTAATAAAAGCAGGAATATCTTCATTATTTAAAACATTTCAAAGTCGGTTAAAAGATCCGAAAGTTCATTGTCAGCAGGAGGCACAAATATAGCATCAGTCAAAGTGTTACCACTTATCCAGTTCTGAGAGCGTCTAAATTCATCAGGAGTTTTATGTTCACCACGTCCACTTGAAAGAAGAATTTTATGTGTGTCTTTAAGCAGTCTGCATCAGGAACAAATCTTGAAAAAGAATTGAACTCCCCAAGTTTAGATGCTGTTTTTTCTAGTAAAATAGTAATTTTAGGATTATTCAATGTAAACGAATGATTAATTTTTAAGGAAGAAAATATTTGAACTTATAGCTTTGCTTTTTTTCTGACGGTCCCTATGGGAATTGAAGGGTTTCTCTCACAAACATCGTGTTTGTTCGCTCCACCCCGCCTACATCTGCTGTCGGCAACATCGTGTTGCCTTTTCCTCGCACCTGCTCGGCGCAGATTCCGTGGTTCAATTCTTTTATCTATTCACCTTTTCACAAAAAAAAAGAACGTCCTATTGACGTTCTTTCTACATAAAGCCTTGCTTTTTTTACGACGGTCCCTATGGGAATTGAACCCATCTTTTAGCCTTGAGAGGGCCACGTCCTAGCCAATAGACGAAGGGACCAAAAAAATTCAAAAAAAAGACCGAACCAAAAAGATTCGGTCAAAGTTCCCCAAGGAGGATTCGAACCCCCACAGTCAGAACCAGAATCTGAAGTGCTACCATTACACAATCGGGGAATGAGTGTTTACAATATTACACATTTACTGATTGTTAGTCAATAGCATTGCACTACAGATTTTTATAATTCAAAAAACTTACTTTTTTGTTGAGCCGGCTTTCTTTGGTTTCTTTGCTACTTTTGGAGCTTTTGGAACAGTTGTATCAATAACTGAATTGTCATCATTTGCCAATTCGGAACGAACATATTTGTCTGCCTTCCAATCGTTTATCCAACCTTTACCGTCCAAAAGATAACGGAATTGATATTCCATGTTTGTATCAAGCATCTTTTTTACCGAAAAAGAACCATCAGGACCTTTCTTCATTGGCGTGGCTGTTTCATTCCAACTATTAAAATCACCAACCAAATACACTTTCTCAGCTCCAGCTGCCGCATTCACATTAACATTAAAAACTACCGAGCAAGTTTTTCCATCACTTGAAAAAGTTTTCTTTAAAGACATGACAAACCTCCATTTGTTTTTTTTAGTATATCATAAATTTGAATAAATAGTATAACTTATTCAATTTTTACATTTTTAGCACAACATAAGTTTTGCCCGCTCCACCATCTTCCGCCGGAGCATAATTGAATTCTTTTACAGAAGGGCAATTTGATAAATAATCTTGAACAACTTGCTGTAAAACGCCGTTTCCTTTTCCATGAATCACGCTGAATTGCGGAAAATTATGAATTACGCACAAATCAATTTGATGTTCAAGGGCTTTTACAGCGTCATCTGAATACAAACCTAAAAGTCTCAATTCAAAAACCGGTCTTTCATTTGTCTTAGAAACAACGGCATCCGAACTGATGTCAAAATCAACAGAAACAGAAGGCACAAACGATGTTGATTTTTTCTGAACCAAGACCAAATCCTTTTCCTTGATTATCATTTTCAAACTGCCGAATTGAACAAACCATGAATCAGAACCTTTTCTATCAACAAGGATTCCTTCATTGTTCCCTTTTTTAGAGACAACGACGGCTCCCACTTCAAATTTCAAATCAGCATTTGCAACAACTTTTGGTGTTGAATCAGAATCAAAAACAGTTGCATTTTCAAACGCCTCGGAATTCTTCATCCTCTTTTTTGTCTTTTGAACTTTTGGAACAGATTTTTCCTTCATCTCTTTTTGAAAATGCTGAATCTCTTCAGAAAGCTCCATTTCTTCTTTTTCTACTTTCTTATCAATTCTTTCAGTTTTTTCTTCAATCTCATTTATAAACTGTTTTACACCAAGAGTTTTTTCTCTAGTTATCTCACCTTCTTTTAAAGTTCTAACCAGATTTTCAAGTTGACGCCGGCTGTGGATTAAAAAGTCGTTCATCTCTTGAAGTTTTCCAACTTTCAAATCATTCTCTTTCTTTCGTAAATCCAATTCTTTTTGACGGGTCTTCTCATACTTCTGTTCAATTTCAGAAAGTTTGTTCTTGTACTCACTATGAAGTCTGTCCAACTCCCTGTGTTTTTTATTCAACCCCTTTATCAGCGATGAAACATCCGCTTGTTCAGAAACGACATAACTTCGCGCCTTTTTACAAATCTCAACAGGCAGACCGCTTCTTTGCGCAATATCAAGGGCGTGACTTTCACCGGGAACACCCATCAAAAGTTTATACGACGGAGAAAGCGTATTCTGATTAAATTCCACCGAGGCATTTACACAACCTTCTTTTGAATATCCATAATTCTTCAAGATTCCCTGATGGGTTGTAACAAGGACAAAAGCTCTTTTTTCAATCAATTTATCAAGAACCGCCATAGAAATCGCCGTTCCCTCTTGAGGATCTGTACCGCTTCCAAGTTCATCCAGCAGAATCAAAGAATCATCTTTTGCCTTTTGAACAGCGTTTGCAATATTCTTCATGTGACCGGAAAAAGTTGACAAAGATTGATCCAAAGACTGGCCGTCTCCAATATCTGCAAAAACATTTGAAAAAACAGGAAGCCTTGTTCCTTCCGCACATGGAAGTGGAAAACCGCACTGATTCAGCATTGCGAACAGAGCAAAAGTCTTCAACGTTACAGTTTTTCCACCCGTGTTTGGTCCTGTAATAATCAATATTCGCTTTTCTGGAAGGAACCGGATGTCAATCGGAACAGCTTTATCACCCAAAAGCGGATGCTTTGCTTGTAACAACATCGGGCTTTCATTCTTATTTTCCTTTGATTTATCGTTTACAAGGCAGGATTGTGCAAAACAACAATTATGCTCATTCCCCCATTTTGCACTTGCCAAAGTTTTATCAAATAAAATCATTATAGGCAGGGCTTGTTTTAATAAAGGAATTGAAGGTTGAAGAGCTTGCGTCAATTCTTGCAGAATTCTCTTAATCACTTCTATTAATTCGTTTTCTTTTTGAATGAGTTCGTTGCTGCACCTGACAGCTTCTTCAGGTTCAATATAAACTGTATGAGCTGTGTTTGAAACTTCGTGAACAATTCCAGAAACCTTGTTCTGCTGGCTGGCCTTAACTGCCAAAACCTGCCGCCCGTTTCTTAAAACAGGAACATTTGATTCAAGAACGTTTGCCAACTTTGAATCAGAAGTATATTGCTTCATGATGTTCTTTATTTTTGAGTTCAGATTGGCTATTTCTTTTCTGATTGCACTGATTTCCGGCAAATCGCGGATTT
>CAYFND010000039.1:12039-13752 GCA_964344405.1 uncultured Treponema sp.
TGTGATAATTCTAAAAATCAATTTCTCAGTTTCAGCTAAATCTGGAATCTTCTGCGCTTCTTCACACAAATTCTGAATCTTCAAATCGACTTCGCAATTCTTTAGAACTTCTTTCACTTTTTTTACAGAAATACAAAACTGACCCAGCGCATGCACTTGTTCAAGCTGCAAAGCGGCTCCTGATGTTTTTATAATCGGGAATAAATTTTTAATAGGATTCCATGAAGAAAAAAGAGATTTATGCTTTGCAGATAAAATTGACTGCCACTGCCGGCTGCAGTTTTTCAGAAACTCAATTTTTTTTGAATCAACTGACGGTTCATCAGCCAAGAAGCTCTTAACACCTTCTTCTGTAATGCAATAATTTGAGATTTCTTTTTGAATAGTGTAAAAATCAATTTCTGTTAATGTTTTTGAGTCCATATTTTATTTATACATCATAATAATTAATAAATAAAGTATAACTTTTTTTAACTTTTTTACATTTTAGCTATTGACACTTTTCTTCATAAAACGTATATTAGTAAAGCATTCACGAAATGAGTGTGCGGGCTACTAGCTCAGTAGGTAGAGCAACGCCCTTTTAAGGCGTGGGTCACTGGTTCGAATCCAGTGTAGCTCAGAAAAAGACTTCTGGTATCAGAAGTCTTTTTTTTTTGCTTAAATGCAAATAATACAATAACTTAGGTAAGTTTTACCTAAAATTTTAGTGAACCTTCCTTTGTCGGAACGGTAGCTAAAACTGCCAAATCTAACAAAAAACGCCCCTATTGGACAGTGAATTGGATAGTTAACTGGACAGTTCATTGGATAGTAGCGTTGGACAGTGAGGTGTTTTATGCAGCCGTTCTATCTCGCTAAAAACTCAAGTGGGTATTACAAAGTTTGTTTTGTAAATACTGAAACCGGTAAAGTAACCAACACAAAAAGCACTCATTCTAAAAACAAGTTTGAAGCTAATATGATTGCTTCTTCCTGGGTTACTAAAGGTGCTCCTGAAAAACGTACTTCTCCCAGCCGTGCTTTTAATTTGCAACAGGCTGATTCTTCGAGTATTGATCTTAATTCTGTTGCGCAACGATTGACCCGTGAAGAAGCTTCTTTGCTCATTGATTTACTGAATAAATGTTTTGATTTTGTTTCTTCTGCAAATTGCTTAAATACGATTCCTAATAATTCTGTAAATCTTGTTCCAAATGTTCAACCAACAAAAGCAGAAAATGTTTCTGGTTCGACAAAGCCAGTTTTCCTGATTGAAACCCTTACTAACTTCTGGGATTTTGAAAACTCAAAATACGTAAAAAAACGTATTGCGCGCGGATATGATATTAAGCAAAGAAACTGCAAGGAAAAGCTTGGGATTGTAAAACGTTATTGGGCAAAGTATTTTGATGCTGACAGGACTGTGCAGAGTTTGACTTCGCGAGAATTGGATGACTTTTTGATGTACCTGCGTATTGAAAAGAATCTTAGTGCTGACACTGTTAATAAAACAATGACTGCCGGAAACATGGCTTTTGAGTTTTTGATTAAAGAGGGGCTTATTACTTCTAACCCACTTACGAGTGTTGAACGCTTTAAGGTAAATGCTAAGAAACGTGGAATACCAACAGAAACTGAAATGAAAAAGCTGATGGAGCTTAATTGGGATTGGACTGACAGTGTGAACAAACTTGCCTTTAAGGTTGCTGCTTTGTTTGGACTTCGTGCTGG
>CAYFND010000039.1:13762-15728 GCA_964344405.1 uncultured Treponema sp.
GACGCAAATGCAGATTTGCTTTACATACGTCACAGCTGGAATGATACGGACAAACTGAAAGACACAAAAAACGGTGATGACAGAATTATTCCGATTGAACATGGTGTTGCACTTGAACTCCTTATGAATGCAAGACGGAATCCGGATTATTCAGATACGAGCTTTGTTTTCTGGTCTCCAAAGGTTGCGGGACAGCCTATGTGGCCTAGCAGTTTCGAGGATGATTTTTATATTGCGATGCAGAAGATTGGCATAAGCGAAGAACAGAGAAAAGAGCGCAATATTGTATTCCACAGCCTGCGCCATTACTGTGCTACTCAGATTGCTCAGAGAGCAAGCCTTGAAATTGCGATGAAGATTCTTGGTCACAGAACTGAAGAAATGACACGTCTTTACTCAGAACATGAAACTCAGATGAAACTGAATAATGCAAAAGAGGTTCTTGCTCAAGGCTGGAATGTTTTGATTGCGGCATAAGTTTTGTGCCTTCAAAAGTATGATAATTTGACAATGTTTACATTTTGTTTATGTTTTATTAGGAAACATATTCAGAATGTAAACAACTATAAACACAATGTAAACGCTTGTTGGTTTTAATATAGAGCCATAGCAGATTGATGAGTCTGCTGTGGCTTTTTTAGTTTAACGAGGTGCTTTATGGCAGAAGAACAAAAAAAAGATGAAAACATGGAATTACTTTCGATTGAGGAAGCTGCTGCATATCTTCGTTTCAGCACTACATATCTTTACAAGCTTGCTCGTGCGAATGAGATTCCGCATATGAATTTTGGACGGCATATTCTTTTTAGAAAAGCTGATTTATATGCTTGGGTCGGATCTAAGATTCAGGGGGCTTAAGATGGATTACCGAATTTCTAAAGCTGCGAAGGCTGCTTTTGAATACATTATTCAAAAAGCTTCTGAGAAAAAGTTTGGTGATATTACCGTAAGGGTAAGTTTGAAGGATGGGGTTCCGGTAAAGATTGAGAAGACTTACTGTGAATATTACGTTGAGCGCAAGTCTGAAAAAATTGTTAAAAAATAATTTTTCTGACTTTTGAAATTTAATCAGGCAAGGAGGATTTTTAGGTGGGCGGTCAGGATACTGTAATACCTACTAACAGTGAACTGGAAAAAACAGAACCTTTTAAGTCTTGGGAGATACGTTTACCAGAAGAGCCTCCCAAGGCTTTTAAGGCTTTCTGTTTGTTTCGTGCTATGGGTTACAAGCGGAGCATTAAGGCTTGTATGGAGTTGAACGGAATTGAGCCTAGGAAATATGGTTCCTGGGCTCGATATGCACGGCTTTATCGGTGGAATGAGAGAGCTGCTGCCTATGATGAATATATTGCAAAGGAGACTGAAAGGGAGCTTTTAGCAGAACGGGTTGAGCGCCGCAAAAGACAGATGGAGATGTTGAACGGCTTTGACGAGCTTGTAGCAAAACGTCTTAAAACTCTTGAGCCTGAAAAGCTGGATGCAGATGGCGCAATGGATTTACTTGAGCGTTCCGCAAAGCTGGATTCGTTTATTGCGGGTGCAGACAAAGAAAATAATAAGCCTGTACAAGGCGAACTGGCAATTACTTTTGCTGATTCCTTTAAGGATTTGTAATGCGCGAAGTCTTTAAGCCGACAGTGGTTCAGAAAAAGGCTTTGAAGCTTCTTAGTTCTTCTGCAAAACACGTTCTGCTTTTTGGCGGTTCGCGTTCCGGGAAAACAACGGTGCTTGTAATGGCAATTATTTTCCGTGCCTGCCGTTATCCTGGAAGCAGACACCTTATTTGTCGTTACAGAGCTAAAGATGCCAGAAGTTCTGTTTTGCATGAGACCTTGCTTCCGTGGCTTAACAAGACGATTGGAGCTTCTAACTACAAGGCGAACGTACATGACGGATTGATTACCTTGTGGAACGGAAGCGAGATTTGGATTGGTGGTCTTGGTGATAAGGAACAGGTGGACCGCAT
>CAYFND010000040.1:0-3547 GCA_964344405.1 uncultured Treponema sp.
GTATGATTTTACATTTGGCAGTTCAAGTGGAAGTTCTTCCTCTGGAACAGGAACAGTTCCGCAAGTTGGGCAGTGAACTAAAGGAATTGGTTCACCCCAATAACGCTGTCTACTAAAAATCCAGTCGCGAAGTTTATAATTAATTGCTTTCTTTCCAATTTTCTTTTCTTCCAAGAAAGACAGCATTTTTTCTATAGCGTCTTTTTTATTTAGGCCGTCAAGGAATTCTGAATTAACATGGATTCCATCTTTAGTCCAAGCTTGTTCTTGAACATTAACTTCACTTTTTAATACTTCAATTATTGGAAGATTGAATTTTTTTGCAAAATCCCAGTCTCTGTCATCATGAGCAGGAACAGCCATAATTGCACCTGTTCCGTAAGAAATTAAAACATAATCTGCAATCCAAATTGGAATTAATTTGTTGTTTACAGGATTTATTGCATAACTTCCAGAGAAAACACCAGTTTTGTCTTTTGCCAAATCAGTTCGTTCAAGGTCAGATTTTGCAGCTGCTTGAACTATGTAATCTTCAACAGATTTCTTTTGTTCTGCTGTAGTAAGTCTTTTTACAAGTGGATGTTCAGGAGAAACAACCATGTATGTTGCACCAAAAAGAGTGTCACATCTTGTTGTATAAACAGTGAGTGTGTCTTGTGTTGATTTTCCTTCTTTATCTGCAATTGTGAAAGTAACTTCTGCACCAGTTGATTTACCAATCCAGTTTGTCTGCATAAGTTTTACACTTTCTGGCCAGTCTAGCAAATCCAAATCACCAAGAAGTCTGTCTGCATAATCTGTAATTTTCAGAACCCATTGACGGATGTTTTTGTGAGTTACTTGAGCTCCACATCTTTCACATCTGCCTTCTTTTACTTCTTCATTTGCAAGGCCTGTCATACAACTTGGACACCAATTGATTGGAGTGTGGCTTTCGTATGCCAAACCTTTTTTGTATAACTGAAGGAAAATCCACTGAGTCCATTTGTAATAATCTGGAGTACAAGTAGAAACACATCTGTCCCAGTCATAACTAAAACCGAGTGATTTTATTTGTTTAGTAAAATGTTCAATATTTTCATTTGTCGTTGTAGAAGGATGTGTTCCTGTCTTAATAGCATAGTTTTCTGCAGGAAGGCCGAATGCATCAAATCCCATTGGATGAAGTACATTGTAACCGTTCATTCTTAAATATCTGCAATAAATATCTGTAGCTGTGTAACCTTCTGGATGACCAACATGAAGACCTGCTGCAGAAGGATAAGGAAACATATCAAGAACGTAATTGCGTTTTTCTTTTGGTATACTTTCATCTTCTATAGCTTTAAAAGTTTTGTTTTTCTCCCAATATTTTTGCCATTTAGGCTCAATTGATTCAAATGGATAATTACTCATTTTAGTTCCTTAAATTTCTTTTAAATTATTATAGTCAAAATGGATTTGATATTCAATCAAAAGCGGAATGTACCAATATCAACTGTGATAAAAGGTGATAGTGAACCGTCGTCTGTACAACCGTATCCAACTCTTATTAAGACTGAGAAAATTTCTTTAAGCCTGACTCCCGCGCCAAGTGAACCTGACCACATGAACGGTGTGTGTGTTAGAATATTTGTATAATTTTCATCTATTGGTAATAATTGTTTGTATGTATAACCAATGTTTCCGCAAGTTCCTTCAAGGCGAACAAATAATTCACCACCTAAAATTGTAAGCTGTTCAAAAGGCTGGAATTGAACTGCTAAGGAAGCTGCAACTTTGTGAATACCAAATCTAGTTTTTCCTGCGTTTTGTGGGAAATAAGCCCTGTCAAAAGAAGAAAATCCTTTTGTTGGAATTAAACCTGCAACAGAAGTCATGTTTGAAGTAACATCGGTACCTGCAAATGCTCCAATGTTCACAGAGAATCTTTTATTTATTTCAAAGGCACCTTTCATATTTATAGATAAAACTTCAGAAAAACTTGAGTATCTATTTGCTGGTGTTAGAGGAACAATTGTATTGCTCAAAATGTTTAGATAAAATCCGCTTGAAGGAAAGACTTTTCTATTTAAAGTGTCCAGAGTGTAATCTAAAGTTACTCCGGCTGATAAAACATCATTCAGTTCAAAATAATAAATTGGATCAAAAGGATTTGCTTCCTGCAAGTAAGAGCATAAGTTATAATCAGTATAAACTGAAAGATAAGATGTTGAAGTATGAGAAATGAAAGGTCCGATTTTTAAGAGGTTTCCGAAATTTGTTCTAAATCCAAACATTAATGATGTATCCCAGTTCTGAAAATCCTCCGATGCGGAAATTCTATACGCTGAATTTGGAGATAATGAATATCTGTTAGAAAAATAATCACTTCTTAACTGAAGGAATAAATTTGATGTAAAAGGTTGATGGTAAAAAAGTGATAAACCTGTATTATTTAAAAAGCTACCTCTTAATGAAATTATAGAACCATTGCCAATTAATCCTCTAATTTGAGCGTCAACATCAAGTGTTATATTTGTCATAGACATTGTACTTAGAACTTGAGTGAAATCAGCACCAATTACAATTTTTGTTGACTTTTGATTTTTCTGTACTAGTTGTAAATCAAGATAGGTTTCATCTTCTGTTTCAATTATTTTTGGAAGTGCCGAAGTATAATTTCCTGTAACCAGAATGGAGCGAACAAATTGTTCCATGTTTTTTGTGGTAAATTCTTGATCTTGAATCTTACTAAATGATTTTTCAAATGCTTTAATATCATTTTTAAGGGCACCTGTAATTTTTATTGAAGTAGGAATTTGATATCCAGATTTTATGTATTGTCCATGTTTCTTTTGTTTTGAATATTCAGAAATTCTGTTTCCGTTTGAATCATAATCAGCTGGATAGATTCGTTTTCTAAGTTCTTCAAAAGAAGCTCTATATTCATTTGCTGCTTGTTTTCCAATATCATAAATTTGTTTGCTTTTTTGAAAGTCTAGAATTGTATATTCTCTTAAGTCTGGGAATACAACTATATCTGCTTCCTCATACATCTTTTTGTTTGTTGAACGTTGTGTAATATTGATGATATCCATTAAAGCTACAGCCGGATTTGAATTGTATGAATCCATGTTTCCTGTAATTTCCGGTGTGATTTCTACTGCAATAATGATGTCATATCCCATTTCTTTTACAACATTAATTGGAAGGTTGTATCTAACGCCTCCGTCCATGTAGTATTTATTATTTATATAAAAAGGAGAAAAAACACCAGGCATACTCATACTTGAACGCATTGCTTCTGCAATATCGCCATCGTGAATTATTTCTGATTCACCACTTTCAATATTTGTAACCATAGCTCTAAAAGGAATAGGTAAAGTGTCAAAGTCCATATTTGATGGGTATTTTATTGTAAGCTTTCTGAATAATTCGTAGACATTCTGTCCTGTTGCAATACTGTCGCCAAGTTTTAGTGATAAATCCAGACCTAAATTGATTGATAAAGGATTTGAGAACAAACTCCTGTCCCCAAGAATGCTTTCATATGGTGATGTTGCGGCATCGTTAAAAAGAGGAGGCC
>CAYFND010000040.1:3557-15710 GCA_964344405.1 uncultured Treponema sp.
TTCTCTGAATTTTACGTCATCAAATAATTCAATGATTTCTTTTGGTGAATAGCCGGCTGCGTAAAATCCACCCATTATTGAACCAATGCTTGTTCCAATAACAATATCAACAGGAATATCAAGTTCTTCAATTAATTCAAGGATTGGGATTTCTGCATAACCTCTAGCTCCACCACCAGATAAAACGAGTGCTACAGTAGGTCTGTCTGTTCGTTTTGGGGCTTTGCCGGGATTATCTGGGGATAGTGATTCACCCCAGATGTTAGCTTGTATAAATATCAGTAACGATATAATTAAAATAAATGTCTTCTTATTAAAACTCTTTTTCATGAAGTAATTATATGAAGAAAATGGTTATAAAACAAGTTGATTACCAGATAAAAGGAATAATTCTGTATTTTACTTTTGATTCATATTCTTTATATCCAGTTAGGTTTTCTTCAAGTACTTTTTCTTCATTCTTGATTCTTCTTGAAATAATAAATGGATAAGTCAAAAATATTACAAATGAACCCAAAGAGCCCAAAACTAAAGGCATTGATATAAAGAGAAGAAGGGAAGCTAGGTACATAGGATGACGGACGATTCCATATAGACCTGTATCAATCACTTTTTGATTTTCTTGAATTTCAACAGTTCTAGATAAAAACTCGTTTTCACGAATAACTTCAACATACATTGCATACGCTAAAATAAAGATAATTGAAGCTATGATTATAAAGAAACGTGGCAAGTTTGTAATTTTGAATCTAAAGTCAAGACCGGCCATAATGAAACCACAAACAAAAATCAAAGCTGAATAAATAATAATTCTTTTTTGTTCCGGTTCAACTTCTTTGGACTTTAATCTTTTTTCCAAAAGAGACGGCTTCTTTATTAATAAAATTGTACCAACAATAATCATTGGTACAAAAAGTAAAATGATAAACAACCAGGCGTTCCAATACGCAAATGTTCCGGCAGAAACAAATAGTAGTAGACCTATACAGATAAATCCGCTTAAAAGCTTTAAAATCAAATTTAATAAAAGTTTTTTGTTCATAAAAAAATCCTTGGTAGAAAGTCAAATAGGAATTTTACAATTCCCAAATTGAACTTTACATTTGCTTCGGGCTCATTTACAAGAAGCGGTAATTAATAGCTAGTTTGTGTTGAAAACTACATAATCCAAAAATCGCAATAATTGACGGTTTATTTATTTATAATAGCCTTTGCTTCGTTCACCAAAGGTTCGATCCATTCTCTGTTTGAGTGATCTTCTGAACTTGCAAAAGTTTTAAGCATATTTTCTTCTTCTTCTGTTTTTGTAGCTTTCTTTTCCAGCATATTTTTCATCATTTTAAGCATCATCTTCGGCAAAAAGCTCATACCTTCATAATTAATTCCACCTTGAAAATAGTAGAAGCTAATAGTCTTTTGTTCGTCTTCTGTTAGATTTGTGTTCTTAAATCGTTTGATAGTTTCTGTAGAATCTTGTTGAGTCGCTCCTGTCGCAAATAAAATGATTTTCTTGGATGTAAAGGCTGAAGCTGCCTTTAGTTTGTTCATTCCGTTAATCATTCCTGCCATAACACCGCCGCCAAAAATAATCAAATCATAATTATCTAGTGTCTTTAGTACTTGTTTAAAAGGAACTGCCTGGATATTTAAATCTTCGGCAATCCATTTTGCATATTTTTCTGAAAATCCAGTTTTTGAGTTGTAGACAACAATAGCGTTCATTTTTATCTCCTATAAAATTCAAAATCAAAATCATCAAATTGTAGAGCTTTTGTTCTTCTTTGTGTTTTATTATAGTTTAAAGCTAACTAAAGCTCCATTTGGCATTACATCAAATTGCATAGATTTGTTTTTTCCAATTGCAATTTCCCTGTTTAAACCAATTGTATGAAGGAGGGGAACTCCAAAACCAGCGATTGAACCGGCTATCATTCCACCGATTACGTCTGTCATGAAATGGCATCCGCCTGTAATACGCAAAGTTGCAGTTGCAGCGGCTATGGCGTACGAACCAACAATTACAGGGATTTTCCACGGTGAATCAGGATTGTATTTGCAGAATACAAATGATGTAAAGGCTGCGCTAGCAAAAGTCATTGTCGTGTGGCCGGAAAAGAATGAACAACTCCAGTCTCCGCTTGTAAGTCCATCAATTGAGATGTTGTTGGAATACATATAAGGACGGGCCCTGTTCACCAAGGATTTTGCCAATTCCTTTGAACCGTAAGCAAAAAGCATTGTTTCTGCATACATCGTTCCAATTGTAAACCATTCGTTTAATCCGGCTGTTAGTAAAAGTGAAGCCGAAGCTATTGATGTAGCTTCTAGAATTGTTGCAACTGTATTTAGTCTTGATGAATATCCAAAAGTGAAGAGTCTGTCGAATGGATTTACAGAATTAATATCCATGTATTGACCCCAGATGTATGGAGTCTTTATGTCTGAAAACTTATTGAGTAAGATGCTTGTTCCAATTAAAGTGACTGAACTTCCCAACAGGATTCCATCTGTTACAGGATTCAATTTAAAAGTAGTTCCGCTTCCTAAAAGTGAAAATGAACTTTCCGATGCAAAAACAACTTGTTTTGAATTCTTTGAAAGTGAAACAACTGGCAGAACTGCCAACATAAATGTAAATAAAATGATTTTCTTTGATACTGTTAATTTATTTTTCATAAATCAAAAGCTATCACTTACAACTAAAAAAAACTAGTTGTTTGATTGTTTAGGAGTTCTTTTTAACATCATCAAATTGGAACACATTTAAAAATTCTTTTGCGCGTTGTGTGACAGGACTTGTAAAGAAAATCTCCGGCTTGTCCTCTTCAATGATATTACCTTCATCAATAAAAATAACTCTATCAGCAATGGCTTTTGCAAACTGCATTTGGTGAGTCACAATAATCATTGTTTTGCCTTCTTTTGCCAAATCAATCATTACATCTAAAACTTCCCTCACCATTTCTGGATCCAAAGCGGCTGTAACTTCGTCAAAAAGCATAATCTCGGGGTGCATACACAAGGCTCTGACAATGGCAACGCGCTGTTTTTGTCCGCCTGACAAAGTTCGTGGATATGTGTTCTTTTTATCCAGAAGTCCTACTCTTTTTAGTAAAAGCTCAGCTTCTTCTGTCACTTCCTTTTTATCTCTTTTTTGTGCTTTTAGCGGTCCGAGCAAAATGTTATTCAGTACTGTCATATTTGGGAACAGGTCATAACTTTGAAAAACCATTCCAATTTTTTGCCTGATTAAGTGCATATCTTTTTTACCGCTGATCAGTTCGCCGTCAAGAAAGATTTCTCCTTTTTCAATTTTCTCAAGTCCGTTTATACATCTGAGCAATGTACTTTTTCCACATCCGGAAGGACCTACAACTACAATAACTTCACCTTTTTCTACAGTCATTGAAAAATCGTTTAAGATAGGAACGTTTTCATACATTTTAGTAAGATTTCTTATTTCCAAAAGTGACATATTATCCTCCAATAAGGCTTTTTCAAGACTATTTTACGTTTTGTTTCTTTTCAATATAGCTGGCAATTAAAGATAAAGGCCAGCACACAATAAAATACATAAAGAATATAACGGCGTAAATTGCAATTGATGCAGTTGGTACAGAAAGTCTTGAAGCTTCAATTATTTGTTGACCAACTTTTACAACCTCTATAACTCCAACAAAAACGACTAATGAAGTTGTCTTTATCATTCTTGTGATTAAATTCATAGAAAGAGGAAGCAGCCTCTTCACCGTCTGTGGAATTATTATGTAAAAGAAAATCTGATTCTCTGTAAGACCGATGGCGCGTCCGCTTTCATATTGATGAAGTGGAATTGATTTTAACGAACCTCTGACCAAATCACCCATTTCCGCCGTTCCCCAAAGGGTGAAGACCAAAAGTGAAGCGGCTTCGCCAGAAAGTTGAATGCCAAAAGCCCTTGTCAGTCCAAAATAAGCTAGGAAAAGCAGGACAAGTTGAGGCATTATCCTCATAAAATCCAAATAGATTCTAGAAATAATCTGAACAACCTTATTTTTGGATGTCATGATGATTCCAAATAAAAATCCCAGAAGGATTGAGAACAGAACTGATAAAAGTGCAATTCTTATTGTTACAAAAAGTCCGCCCAAAAGTCGTAAGAAGTTGTTTCCCAAGAAAAGGACGCTGAATGCATTTGAAAAAGCATCACTTATTGCCGAACTGTGCATAACGCAACCTCCTTTCTGCCCAAGCGCTTAAAAGTGAAATTGGAAGCAATAATATAAAATAAGCAACAACCAAAAGTAAAAGGGCTTCATCAGTCTTGTAATAAAGTCCGATCAAATCTTTTGCCAAATACATTAGATCTGCCAAAGCAACAGCGCTGAACACCGAAGTTTCTTTTATTAGGAACATGATGTTTGCGCAAATTCCTGGAATTGAAATGGAAAAAGCTTGTGGTAATAAAATATATCTTGTGATTTGAAGTTTTGTCAGTCCGATACATTGTGCAGATTCAATTTGAATTCTAGAAATTGTTTCTAGTGAACTTCTAAAAGTTTCTGCCATGTAGCTTCCGCCCAAAAATGTAAGCCCGATAATTCCGCATTGTTCTGAAGAAAGTTTAAAACCCATTTTTGGTAAGGCAAAATATAAAAAGAAAAGTTGAATTAAAAGCGGTGTGTTTCTGGAAAGTTCAACATAAATTGAAATGATTCTTTGTAGAACTGGAATTTTTTCGTAACGGATGACTGCACAAATTAGTCCCACCAGAAAAGACAAAATAATTCCAATACAAGCAATCCTTAAAGTTAGACCTGCCGCCTTAACGTACATGGGAATTACAGTTTGTATAAATTGAAAATCCAAAACAATAACCTACAAAGTTCTTTTAAATTAAATATTTGAAGAAAACTTCAGTTCTTGAAAATATTTAATCAATGCACGTAAGCGCATACGTGAATATCAGAGTTTGTGAGACAAACTCAAGTTAAATAAAACATATTATTTATACGCTTTATTTATACGGTGATATGACTTTAGAGTATATAATTTTTGACTCATTATATCAATTGTTTACATTTATTCAAATTTTGTCATAATCTTGCTATTGAGTAAAAAAATCAATAAAATAACATTCATGTTGTTGATTAAAAAAATATTAAAATGGATTCCTGCTGTTTTGGTTTTCTGCCTAAGCTTTTATTTATCAAGCCAGTCTCAGATTTCTCAAATGCCAACTTTTTTGTATGCAGATAAAGTCGTTCATTTTGTATTTTTTAGTTTTCTTTCATTTTGTGTAGCTTTTGCCTGCAATGTTAGAGGTAACAGATTCCGTGAGGTCATTTTACCTTCTGTTTTGGTGATTGTTTACAGTATTTTTGACGAAATTCACCAAAGTTTTATTCCTTTAAGAGATGCGTCAATCGGTGATTTATTAGTTGATTTTTTTGGAGCAATGCTTGGCTCCGTTCTTTTTTTTGTTTTAATGCGTTTTGTGATAAAAAAGATAAAGTTAATTAGAAATAAAAGATAAAATCATAGAAATATTGAATTTATACAACATTCAGAGTTATTCTTTTTTACTTTAAATAAAAAATACAGTATAATTTTTTTCATGTTAGAAGTATTGAACGATACAGATTTTGAGAAATTTAGAAAATTAATTTATGAAGAAAGCGGCATAACTTATACAACAATAAATCGATCTATCCTTGATAGTAGGATAAAAGACTTAATTAGAACAAAAAATATAGAGACTCCAGGTGCATATTACGATTTGGTGACTAAAAGTCCTGAAGAAATGAAGATGATGCTTGATTCTATAACAACGAACCTTACAAGATTTTTTAGAAACCAGCCTCATTTTGATGCGCTTATTAATTATATCCTTCCACATTTAGTTGAAAGCAAAAAGAACAGTGCGGATAAAAAAATCAGAATTTGGAGTGCCGGTTGTTCAACTGGTGAAGAACCTTACACAATCGGAATGATTTTAAAAGAGAAGTTGCCGTTTGGTTATGATTTTCAAATAACAGCTTCGGATATTTCATTGAAATCTTTGTTGGTTGCTCAAAAGGGATTTTACGAGACTTCAAAAGTTCAAGGAATTCCTCCTGAATATTTATCTAAGTATTTTATAAAATCGGACACTGGATATCAAATAAAACAAGAAATAATCGATAAAATTAGATTCGATTATCATAATCTAAAAAATGATTCTGGCGCCCGTAACTTGGACGTTGTGTTCTGTAGAAATGTATTGATTTATTTTGATGAACAAGCCCAACTTGCAGTAATAAATCGTTTTTGGAATTCTATGGCCGCTAAATCTTATTTGTTTATTGGACATTCAGAATCGCTTTTTGGTATGAACATACAGTTTGAATTCTTAAAGACTGATTGGGCTTGTTTGTATCAAAAGAAGATTGATAAATAAATTTTAGGGAAGATTTTTAATATGGATGATATTTCAGTAGTTATTTGTGATGATTCCGCCTTAATGCGAAATTTAATTGGTAGAATTGTTGAATCTACTTTAGGAATGACAGTTGTTGGAAAAGCTGAGAATGGACAAGCGTTACTGGATTTACTAAAGACTGTAAAACCTGATGTTATTCTTCTTGATATAGAGATGCCAAAAATGAACGGCATTGAATTCTTAAAACAAAGAAATATTAACAAGATAGATGTTCCTGTTGTAATTCTGTCCAGCGTTACAACTGAAGGTGCCGCTGTTACAATGCAGTGTTTGGAATTTGGTGCCAGCGATTTTATTACAAAACCGGGCGGAACTTCTGTTACATTAAAAATTGGTGATGTCACAAAAGACATTATTGAATATGTATCTTCTTATGGTGGTGCTTATGCCTTGATGAAGGGCAAAAAGATTCCGGATCCAGAATTCTTCTCTCATCAGATAAAATTAAAAGAAGCGGCTCGCTTTGTTATTCAAAAGAAAGGTGAAGAGGCTGCAAAAGCTTATTCAATTACAAAGGATGATGCTCTGCCTCCGTTCTTGTGGAGCGAACCAAAGAAGAAAGAACCTGTCGTTATTAATCCAGAACGCAGCGGTGGAAGAATTGATGTTATTGCTATAGGAATTTCTACAGGCGGACCAAACGCCTTAAGGGAAGTTTTCAAAAACATAGATCCAAAATTGACGCAGCCTATCCTGGTTGTTCAACATATGCCTGCAGGGTTTACAGAAGAATTTGCCGCAAGCTTGAATACAATCTGTCCTTTAACTGTAACAGAAGCTAAAGACGGTGAATCTATTCTACAAGGTCATGTTTATATTGCCCCTGGAAGCTACCATATGTTTGTTGAACCTCACGCCATAGGTAACGTGATCAGACTTTCTCAAGATGATCCAAGGAATGGACACCGACCTTCTGTTGATGTGCTTTTTGAATCAATCGCAAAGAATTATCAAAACAGGGCGCTTGGCGTAATCATGACCGGTATGGGAAGGGACGGTGCTGCAGAACTTGCTGAAATGCGAAAGAAAGGTGCTTATACAATAGGTCAGGATAAAGATTCTAGTATTGTATATGGAATGCCAAAAGTTGCATTTGAAATGGGTGGTGTTCAAAACCAGTATCCACTTTCTCAAATTGCCGCAGAAATTAACAATTTGGCAAATTTACATTCTATATAGAATTTATATTTTTATTATAGAATCAATTTCTCTTGTTTTTAAGAAAATGAACAAAGATGGAATTGAAAAGAAAAGTATTACAATAAAGAAAGAGAAAAGTTCTGACTGTGCGTCTGTTTTAGAAATTGCCATCCATAATGGTGTGGAAATAAAATAACCGCAGAAAGAACTGATAATCGGAACTAAGAGGCAGATTATGTGTAATACTTTTTCTGCAAATGTTTTTGTTTCTATTTTATCTCTTCTTCTCATATAAACCTGTCCATTTTATTTTATGGTATTTGTTTTAATCTGATATCACATTCTTCTTCTCCAATTCTATTATGGAGTTCAGAATATGTGTCTTTTAAATTATAAAGCGCATCTTTGTAGTAGGGGTTTATTGAAATAGCTTTTTCAAAACAATCGCTTGCGTTGTCAAAATCTTCAGCTTGAAAAAATCTAACACCAAGAAGATTCCAAAAATTGGGGTTTGTAGGATTGTTGTCCAAACCTTCATAACAGTAGTCTTCAACAGCATCATATTCCTTTAGATGAAGGCAGATTGTTGCTAAAGTTTCTGTAACATCATCGTTGTTTGAGTCCAGTTTGTGGGAGGTGATCAATGCTTTTTTTGCCAACAGTAAATCGCCGGTAGTTTTATATGTAACGCCAAGATTGAACCATAAAAGGCAGTTGGTCCTGTCCAGAACGATGGCCCTTTTAAAGCAGGCGATTGCATCAGAATAATTTCCATCGGAAGCGAGAATGATTGCTTGGTTGTTTAATTTGTCTGCACGTTCAATCATCTGTACTCCTTTGGAATCATTGATATAAAAAGGTTCTGAATTAACAAGGCTGTTTCTTTGTTTGAAGGAGCAAATTCCACCAAGGAATTGCAGCTTTCTTGAATGAGTTTTTTTCTTTCTGATGCAGCTTTCTTTATGGAGCCGCTTTTTTCTAAAAGTGAAATAGCTTTTTCTACAGCGGCAGACTCAATTCCTTCATTGTAGGCTTGAGTCATAAGTGAACATAATTCTTCTTTGTCTGAAGGCGCTTCTTGAATGTGAAGCAAAACAGGCAGGCTTTTTTTACCTTCAACAATGTCATCGCCTCGTTTCTTGCCGACGTTTCCTGTTGTTAGATTTTGAACGTCATCAATTATTTGGAAGCCCATTCCTATATTGGCTGCGATTTCACCAAGTTTCTCAGCTTCTTCAATTTTATTTCCACCGGCAAAGTATCCGCATTTAGCAGAAAGCGAAGCGAGTGTTCCTGTCTTGCATGTTACCATCTGTTGGTATTCTGCAATATTTGGAAAGAAATCCTTTTTAGAATGCCAAAAAATATCCATGGCCTGACCTAGGTGAAGGCGGCGTAATTCCTTTGTGTACAATCCATAAAGTTCAAGTTTGAACGAATCTGGAGCGTTCAATTTATTTATGCAAACTGGAGCCTCAAAATAAAGCCATGAAGCGGCGTTCAGTGCGGTGTCTAATCCGTAAGTTATATATGCAGAAGGTTTACCACGCCTAAAGTCAGCGGAATCTTCTATATCATCGTGAATCAAGCTTGCTGTATGAACAAATTCAACTAGAGGCGTTAGAGAATAAGCTTGTTCTTCTGTTAATTGCGAATTTGTCTTGTTCAACTCGTAGCAAAGAATCAGTAAAAGCGGTCGCCATCTTTTTCCGCCCAAATCAATCAATTCCTTATTAGGTTGGATTATGTTCTGGATGTATTCTTTTTTGAGGGAAGGGGATAAATTACCGAATGAATCAAACTGCCAATCTTTTGTAAAATCAATTGAAATTGCTTTATTTAGAGATAATTCAATTTTTTCAAGACGCTCAATGTAAACTTTATCCAAGAATAAAGTATAGTAAAAAAAAGTTAAAAAGACAAACATATAATAAAATATTAAAAACGAGACATTATTTTTTTTAGTAGTATAATGAATGAAATATTTGCTAGTTATTGATTTATATAGAAGAGTTTTTTATGGAATGGTTTGAAAAAGAGGATTTTTGGGTGAATTATGCTCCTATTATGTATGATGATAGAAGATGGGCGGAAGCTCCGACTGTCGCTCAAAAAGTTAAAGATATAGCTTGTTTAAAAGATGGAGGCAGCGTCCTAGATGCCGGTTGCGGACTTGGTAGGATTTCTGTTGAACTTGCCGCTCTGAATTTAAGGGTTACCGGAGTAGATATAATAAAAAGCGAGTTGAATGCGGCAAAAGAGAGTTCTGATGATGAGAATCTAGAAATAGATTTTATACAACAGGATTTGCGTTATTTTCATCCAAAGAATCAATTTGACTGCGCTGTTAATTTGTTCACTTCATTTGGTTATTGCGACACAATTGATGAAGATATGGCAATTTTAAAGAATATTGCGGATTCTGTAAAAAAAGGTGGAACTTTCATAATGGAATGTACGAGTAGGGAAAGTGCAATCCTTTATTTTACAGAAGGTGAATGGTTTGAACGCGCCGGTTTTACGGTGTTGACGGAATTTGAATGTGTTGGAGCGTGGGAAGGTTTGCGTTCAAAGTGGACGCTCATAGACAAAGAAGGAAAGCGTATTGTTCATGAATTTGTGCAGAGACTGTATCCCGCCGCTTTTTTGAGGGATAAATTAATAGAATTTGGTTTTGCAAAAGCTGATGTATATGGTGATTTTGATTTTTCACCATATAATCAAAATGCAAGGACTATGATCCTTGTGGGAAAAAAGTAAACTAACTTCGTTCAGCCAATTCTTCCCAACGTTCGTACTTTTTATTCAATTCTTTTGTTATTGTGTTATATTCATCTGTCACTTTTTTTAGAATTGAATAATCGGTTGTGTTCATCTGTCCTTCAAGTTCAGATTTCTTTTCTTCAAGAGAAGCGATTTCACCGTCAAGAGATTCAAATTCCTTTTTCTCCATGTATGTCAGCTTTTTCTTTTGAGGTTCGCTTGTGGAAGAAGTTTGTTGTTTTGTTTCTGCAGGTTTTGATTTTGCGGCCATTGTTTCTTTTTTGTCAGTTTCTGCCTTGTAGTCAATGTATTCGCTGCATTTTCCAACAAATCCGCTGATTTCCCCGTTTTCTTCAAGAATAAAAAGCGAATCAACTGTTTTGTCCATAAAATATCGGTCATGACTTACAAGAAGCAAACAACCTTCGTAGCTCATCAAGAATTGTTCAAGGATATTCATTGTAAAAATATCAAAATCGTTTGTAGGTTCGTCTAGAATCAAAAAGTTTGGATTCTGTAAAAGCAACCTTACCAAGAAAAGGCGTTTTCGCTCTCCACCGCTTAAAGTTGAAACTGGTGAATATTGTATCTTTCCTTCAAAGCCAAATTCTTCCAAGAATTTTGCGGCGCTGATTTCCTTGCCGTCGTTCATTTTCATGTGTTCGGCTGTTTCCTTTATATATTCCAAAACAGTTAGGTTTGTGTCTTTAAAAACAGGATTCTGCGTGTAATATCCAAACGATGTATTAACCCCTTTTTCAATATAGCCTGAGTCTGGTTTTATACATTCTGTGATTATATTTAAAAGTGTAGATTTTCCAGAACCGTTGTTTCCAAAGATTCCAATTTTTTGTCCTTTTGTAAACTTGTATGAAAAATCTTTGATTACAGGAACAGTTTCTTTTGCCCCTTCTTTTACAAATCCCTTTGGAAAGTTCTTTGAGATATTATGAAGTTCCAAAACTTTTCCACCAAGACGCTTGCCTTTTACTTCAAAAGAAAATCCTTTGTCCGCCGCAAACTTTTCTCTATTTATCATCTGTTCGTCGCGTTGAATTCTTGCTTTTGCCTTTGTGCCGCGTGCGCAAGGTCCTCTTAAAAGCCAGTCTCGTTCAAAACGTAAAACTGCTTCTATCCGGCGTTCTGTATTCTCTTCAATTTCTGATTCTGTAGTTTTCTTCTCAAGATATTGCGAATAGTTTCCTATGTATTGTTTGATTTTTCCTCTTGCAAGTTCATAAATGTTGTTACAAACAGCGTCAAGAAAATATCTGTCGTGGGTTACCATCAAGACACTTCTTTGAGTTGTTGCAAGATAATTCTGAAGCCATGCAATAGTTGTTATATCAAGGTGGTTTGTTGGTTCATCAAGTAGTAAGAGCTTTGTATCCTCAACAAGAACCTGGGCGAGGGCGACTTTCTTGATCATTCCACCAGAAAGAGTTCCCATTTTTCTGTTTAAATCTGTTATTCCAAGGACAGAAAGAATTGAAGAGATTTGAGATTCGTAATTCCACAAGTCTTGTTTTTCCATCTGAACCATGATTTCTTCATATTCTTTTTGATTTTTATTTTCTGAAAGCTTGTCGCAAATTTCTTCGTATCTTCTAATGATTCTTAATTTTGGCGAGTCGCTCTTAAAGATGTGGTCTTTGATTGTATCGTCTTTATTATAAACTGGATTTTGTGATAAAAAGGAAACTCCGGCCTCTTTGTTGATGACGATAGTTCCTTCATCAGACAATATGAAGAGACCTCCAGTATGTTAATAATCGCGGATTAGTATCATA
>CAYFND010000041.1:0-985 GCA_964344405.1 uncultured Treponema sp.
CAACGGTAAGACCTATTCCTAGTGCAAGAAGTAAAGAGCCTACAACGCTTCCACCGCGATCTTCCATAAGAACAACTCAGCTCATTGTTATAAGAGCTACAGTACCGCCAACAGATATATCTATACCGGCAGTAATCATTACAATTGTTAAAGCACAGGCAACAACAATCAAATATGCATTGTTATTAAAGATATCTAGAAATTGCTGCGGATTAAGAAAACCGCCGCCCCAGATAATCATAGCAAGCAAATACATTCCAAAAAAAGTACAGATTGTTATGGTTAACAACAACGATGTATTTGAAATCGGTTGATTTGACTCAATCTTTTTTCCAGTAAATAAATACTTAATTCTTTGTATAAATGACATATTAGTTTATCTCCGTTTTAGTATTTGTACTGAAGTACTTCTTTCGTAACTTACTAAACCACTGCTTTACAACAGAGGAACCAATTACAACAATTGCTAAGATAACAATCGCTTTATAAGCCTTTACAGCAGTTGAAGAAACTTTCATTGCATAAAGAGTGATTGTCAAAGCTTGAATGATATAAGCACCGATTATTGAACCTGCAAGTTTGAACTTACCGCCACCAAGTGAGTTACCACCAATAGCGACTGCCAAGATGGCGTCCATTTCAATATCAATCAAGATTGTTTCATGATTGATAAGTCCAATACGACAGACGTTCATAGAACCTGCGATTGTTACACAAACACCCAAGATTACAAAGACAACTAACTTCATGATGATAGGATTGATGCCATTAAGCCTAGATGCTTTTTCATTAATACCAACAGCCTGAATATAAAGTCCTAAGTTTGTAAATCGCAGTAAAAGCTTTATAAATACTATAAACAGAATAACAATCAAAATCGGAGTAGGAATCGGAATACCCGGAATGAAACCGCCAAGATAGTTCAAGAGTACGCTGTCAACGTTTGGTGTTGCGCCTCCGTTAATCCAATATGCTATTGGACGGC
>CAYFND010000041.1:995-1247 GCA_964344405.1 uncultured Treponema sp.
ATCAAAGATGCAATCATCGGCTGAATATTGAACTTAGCAATTAGAAAGCCATTGAACAGCCCAAACAGAACTGCTACCAAGCAAGCTGAAATTAAAGCCCAAAGAATGATAGGAGCTGTTATCGTATTAGCACGTAGAACTTTTACGAAAACGCTACCTGCAATTGCCGCCGCCGCACCAATACTGATGTCCTGACCTTTTGTAGCAGATGTTACAAGTGTCATACCAATTGAAAGAATGACGAGTTCGGAA
>CAYFND010000041.1:1257-6554 GCA_964344405.1 uncultured Treponema sp.
AGTTCGGAAGCACCGTTTAGAATACTAATCAAGTTGCCAGCAAGTACTGTATTTCCTAAATTGTTAGACTTAATTGCAATCGAAAAGAAACTTGGATCACGAATCAAGTTGAATATAACCAATAATAGTAGCGTAAACAACGGCATTGCCAGTTGAGACTGTGACAGTTTTTTTAGAGTTATGCCACCAGAAATCTTATTACTCATTTTGAGATACCTCCTCCAGCAATTGTCTGCATAATATGTTCTTGGCTTATCTCTTTGCCTCTTAATTCACCAACAATATTTCTGTCTCTCATAACGATAAGTCTTGAACAGATAGTTACCATTTCTTGGATCTCAGAAGAAATAAATGTAACACTTACACCTTCTTCTGCTAGTTTTAATACGAGTTTCTGTATTTCAACTTTTGTTCCTACGTCAATACCACGAGTAGGTTCATCCAAAATTAGATACTGTGGATTTGTAAGAAGCCAACGTGCCAAAATTGCTTTTTGTTGGTTTCCACCAGAAAGCGATTTTATTGGTGTGTCACTTGAAGCAGTCTTAATACCCAACATCTTTATGTACTTTGTTGCAAACGCTTCAGCTTCTGATTTTGAGAAAGGCTTGAAGAAGCCATTCATTACTTGAAGTGCGAGAATTATATTTTCACGAACAGACAAGTCAGCAATAATTCCGTCACCTTTTCTGTCTTCAGGAAGATAACCAATATGCTGTTTCATAGCATCTTTAGGTTTTGTAATTTTTACTTCTTTATTGTTTACTTTAACCTTTCCGCCAGTTACTCTGTCTGCTGCAAATATTGCACGAACGCTTTCACTTCGACCAGATCCTAAAAGACCTGTAAAGCCATTGATTTCACCTTTCTGTATTTTAAAGTTAAAAGGTTTTGTTCCTTCTGTACTTGAAAGACCTTCAGTTTCGTAAACTGGATCACCGTTCAACTCATGTATTTTCTTTAAGTTCTTTAATTCATAAACATCATCAAAGTTTTTACCCATCATCGCTGAAACAAGTTCAACGCGAGGCATATCTTTTATTTCGTATTCACCAACAAGTTCACCGTCACGTAGAACAGTAATCCTATCGCAAACTTCATATACTTGATCAAGAAAGTGCGTGATGAAAATAATTCCAACACCATGTGATTTTAAATCGCGCATTAAAGAAAAAAGCAAAGCAACTTCACGTTCATCGAGTGAAGAAGTTGGTTCATCAAGAATAAGAACTTTACAATCCATATCAACAGCTCTAGCAACAGCAACCATTTGCTGAACAGCTAAAGAGCATGTACCAAGCTGCTGAGTTGCACTAGCTGGTATATTCAATCTTGTTAATATTTCAGTAGCTTTTTTTTCTTGTGCACGCCAATTAATAAAATGATAGTTACCGCGGCCAATAAACATGTTTTCAGCAACAGTAAGATTCGGACAAAGGGTAATTTCCTGATATACAGTACTTATACCGGCATTCTGAGCTTCCTGTGGTGAACTGATTAAAATATCATCTCCAACACCAGTGATACTTACAGTACCAGCATCTTTCATATAAACACCAGTTAATACTTTAACTAATGTTGATTTTCCAGCTCCGTTTTCACCCATAAGGGCATGTATTTCGCCTTTTCGAAGGGTAAAATCTACATTCTGCAGAGCACGTACGCCTGGAAATATTTTGGATATTCCGCGCATTGATAAAACGATTTCATTGTTCATCGAATAGACCACCTGATATGAAACCCTAAAAAAAAGCGACGTAAATTATTCGTTAATATACTTTACGCCGCTTATCCAAAAACATCTAATTGATAGACTTAGTCACCAAGACCGTATTTGTCGATATCAGCCTGTGTTATAGTTCTAGCATCGAAACCTTTTTCTTCAGAAATAACTTTCTTTGCTGTAATCTTTTCACCAGCTTTGATTTTCTTGATCATGCCATCAATAACAGAAGCCTGGAATGGACTGCACTGACCATCATAATTCCAACGACCAGCAAGAAGTTCTCTCAATGCCCATTTGTTGCAGTCAAAGCCCATTACTACTACATCACCGTTTACACCGTGTGTAATACCAGCTTCATCAAGAGCTGCTACAGCACCTTTAGCCATACCATCATTTTCAGCATAGATAACATTGAAGCTTTCGCCTGAGTTGATAACAGATTCAACAATTTTCTTTGCTTCTGCTTCATCCCATGTTGCTGTCTGCTGAGCAACTTTTTTCATTGTTCCAGCTTTGAATTCTGCTTCAAGAGCATTTGTACGTCCAACCTGTGCATCACTACCCATAGCACCTTGGATATGGATAACTTTGTAGTTAGGAAGATTTAATGATTTGAGCCATGCAACAGCTGTATCACCTTGGTTTGCCATGTTAGAAACAACAGCAGATTCATACAAATCTTCACTTGAGTTTAACATACGGTCAAAAAGGAATACTTTGATTCCAGCTTCTTTTGCATTCTTAAGAACTGAATCCCAACCGTCTGTAGCGGCTGCTGAAAGAAGAATATAATCAACATCATTAGTAATGAACTGAGCGGCAGCATTGAGCTGTTCGTCGTTCTTTAGGCTGTAAAAAGAAGATACTGTGTAGCCGTTAGCATCTGTAAATACGCTTTCAAAATCTGCTACGTTAGCAGCGCGATAACCTGATTCTGAAGGTGGATTATTGATAATACCAACTTTAATTTTTCCAGAATCTTTTTTACAACCAACAAGAGCTATTCCACAAGCTAGAACAGCAACCATAGCAACTAATAAACCTTTTTTCATTGTTGCACTCCTCTTTTAATCTTGGTGGTAACTGCGCTAATTTATGCGCGGTTAGCAGTTTCCAACCGACGGTAAAAAACTGCACATAAAAAATAACAAACGTGCTATTTTTTATGCCTCCTTTTCCGTAGTTAGAAGTTCTAAAGAACTTCTTTAACAATGGCTTTATAATAAAGCCGACAATCCAATTCGTACATGAAGTTTTTTATCAACTTTGGACAAGATTTTATGTTTTTGTTAGTTCTTTTATCATTAGAAGTTTAGTTTTTTTATGATTTAGTTATTTTTTTTTACGATTAATATCAAACTGAATACTTAATGTTAAGGATTAAAAGAAAATCGTGCTTTTTAACAAATCAGCAACATTTTATTAACAAAACAATAATAGTTTTCTCATAAAGTTGTCCGCGTAAACAAAAATATTTACAAGGAGTTATTCGATGTTTAAAGCAATAAAAGCTATTTTAAGAATTTTTGACAGAAGTAATAAGAAACAACAAATTAAACATACCGGCTCAATAAAAGGAAACCGCAATGAAAGAGTAAGATCTGGTCAAAGCTATTTATATAAATGTCAGGGTATGGAAAGTGAAGTCTTTGAAATTCGATTTAAAACAAAAGTAACAGGATCATTTTTAAGAGAAGCCGTACGTTATTCTATGAAACGTTATCAGTATTTAAATGCAAAAATGGTAGAATTAGATGGTGATTTTTATATAGTTCATAATGATATTTCATTAGTAGTTCCAAAAACACATAAGCTTCCAAAATTAGGTGGCATGTCAAATACCTATCACTTAATTTCTGTTTCATATTGGCGTAAATCGATTTATGTTTCTTTTCATCATGCTCTTTGTGATGGAAGAGGAATTAAGCCATTTATTGAGTCTTTGATTTTCTATTACTGTAAAATGAAATATCGAAGCCATGCAAGTTCCGAAGGAATTCGTTTGTATAAAGATCCTTTACTAGAAGGTGAAACTACAGAACCATTTGCAAAGTCTTATCCGTACGATACTACAAAAGAGTTTCCTACTATTTCAAAAGATGGGTTTGCTATTCCTGAAAATCTTGAGAGAAATGCAAAAGACAGTTATCGCTATGAATTAACACTTCCTGTTAAAGAGTTTATGGAAGTATGTAAAAAGAATAACGCAACGCCCGCAATTCTAGTCTCTTTGTTACTGAACAGGACAATTGCAAAATTATATCCAAATTACGATAAACCAATTCACGCAAATATTGCAACTGATATGAGAGATGCATTGGGCGTACCGAACACATTTAAAAATTGTGTTAAGAGTATGGTTCTTCCTTATAATAAAGATTATGAAAATCTTACATTAAAAGAACAGGCAACAAAGTATCGTGAATTGTTAGCAATACAAAGAGATGTTGATTACTGTAAAAGAGAAGCGAACACTATGTTAGGTTTATTTGATAAACTCGACACATTGCCATCACTTGAAGAAAAAAAGAAAATAATGTCATTCTTTGAAAACATGATTCTAAACTCATATGTAGTAAGTTACATAGGTCAGTTTGTGTTAAACGAAAATGAAAAATATGTTGATTCAATTCATCTTTATAATTCAGGTGTAATAGGATTAGGAATCAATATGATTTGTGTATCTGGAAAATTTATATTTGATTTCAAGCAAAGTTTTACATCAGACAAATATCTAAATGGATTTGTTGATTCCCTAAAAGAGTTTGGAATTCCTTATGAGCGATCTGGAATAATAGCTTTTGAAACTCCTAAAGATTTGTTAATACGAAGAAAATAAATATTAGGATATTAAGGCTCTCTTAAAAAAGAGAGCCTTAAGTTTACAATCCCATAAAGCTTTTAGTTGATGCCTGATAGATACGATCTGTAAGTATGCTTTTTAAAAGAATAAAAAGTTTTGCGTTTTTTCCAACAAGATAACGAAGCTTAGGACGCTTTGTAAGAATTGCTTTACAAATAGTTTTTGCAATGTTCTTAGGATCTGTTAATCCGTGTTTTTTGTTGACATAACGATCTTCATAGTATTTTGCAACAATATCTGCACTTTTTTGATAATCACTTGTGTGGGAAGTTTTTCGAATATTTTGTGCTGCAATTACACCCCAATTTGTTTGAATCATTCCAGGTTCAATTACAACAACATCAATACCAAAAGATTTAACTTCCATACTCAATGCGTCGCTAATGGATTCTACGGCATATTTTGTGGAATGGTACCATCCGCAAAATGGAGAGGTAAACCTACCGCCCATTGATGCTATGTTAACAATTCTTCCGCTGTGTTGTGCTCTCATGTAAGGCAAAACAAGTTGTGTCATTCGGCCTAAGCCAAATACGTTAACTTCAAACTGTCGGCGAACTTCATCCATGGGAATCTCTTCAATGCTACCGCATGAGCCGTAACCTGCATTATTCACCAATACATCAATTCTTCCTTCTAGCTTGATTATTTGGTTAACGCACTTAGTCATTGATTCTTCATTAGTAACATCTAATAAAAGTGAATGAC
>CAYFND010000041.1:6564-7502 GCA_964344405.1 uncultured Treponema sp.
TTCTTTCATTTTTTCAATTCGCCTTGCTCCTCCGTATACAATACATCCTAAGTCTAATAACTTAATTGCAGTCTCATATCCCATACCCGAAGATGCGCCGGTAATTAATACTACTTTCTTATCCATAAAAATCCTCCAAAAATATAATAGACACGGTGTCAATAAAAAGAATATACATTATTACCGACACGGTGTCAATAAACTGTTTCATAATATTTTCTCGTATGCTATACTATTTGTAGTAAAGGAAAAGAGGACTAATGGATTTTGTTAGAGCTAGAACACAAGAACAAATAGAAACGCGACAGGCTGATATAATAGCGGCTTGCAATAAACTCTTTGAGCAAGGCGGATATCAGAACGTAAACATAAAAGCTATTTCAGAAATGACAACAATTACTCGTTCTTCTATTTATACATATTACAAAACCAAAGATGAAATAATTCTTGATTTACTTTTGAATGAATTATTTGATTGGCAAAAACAACTTATTCAATGGACTGAAAAAAAAGCTCCAATGAATAAGTCAGTTTTTTGCAAAGAGTTCACATCAATACTTTTAAAAAATGACAGGATGCTAAAACATTATTGTTTGTTGTATACATTTTTGGAACTTAATTGTCGTATTGAAAATCTAGTATCTTTTAAAAAGAACGCTGTTCCCATTATGGAAACTCTTGTAAAGATTTTAATAACAAATTTCCCAGAGTTCACTTTAGAACAAGCAACTCAAATAACAGAAGAGATTATATCCTATGTTTTAGGATTGTATCCTTCTACGCACTTAACTCTTAAGCAAAAGAAAGCTCTTGAGTTAAGTGGTACAGGCTATCATTCTTCTGATTTTGCATCTTTGTGCGAAAAAGGAATTCTAGCCTTTCTATAGTTTTTACTGCGTAACTTTTTTTACTTCTGCGTTTTCTTTTGAATGACCTAT
>CAYFND010000041.1:7512-13727 GCA_964344405.1 uncultured Treponema sp.
GTTCACTTTTCTTGTAATGAACATGACTGCTGTTAAAACTGCAAACAAGAAGAACGAACCTATCATGAAAGCGTAATCTTCAGACATAAGTGAAATATACAAATAACCGTATAGCAGAACAAAGATGAGTGTCATAGAAAATCCTAATTTCAGTTTATGAGTAACAAAGCCTACGTACCAAGAAACCAAAAGTGAAACAACTACTGCTGATATGCCATAAGATAAGCCAAAATCAATTTGCTCGGACAATGAAATTAGTAGCAAGAAAAATAGAACGCAAGCTATTCCACTGAACAAATACTGAATTGGATGCAGGTTGACTTTTGCAAATATTTCAAACAGGAAAAATACAATGAATGGCACAATAATAAATAGAATACCATAATGTGTTGCTCGGTATAGTTTCTGATAAAGATCAACCGGTTGGATAATTTTAAATCCTATATCTGAAACTCTTCCATCTTGATTATTATTCATAGCAAAAGGAATATTCCATGTAGCTGTAAAGCCTTTATCTGTAATCTCTCGTGTATTAGGTAAGTATGAGTATCCTGTGAAACCCGGTGAAGGCCAATTGCACTCTACAAAAAGAGAAGTGTCATTTCCAGTTGGTTGAACGCTAAATGAAGAAGCACCTCTAAAATCAAGAGATGTGGAAACGTGTATATTACCATTTTCAAGATTTATATATGTTCCAGGATATTGTTTGTTTTCTATATTGATGCAATCAATTGTTCGTACCTTTGTTTTTTGGTTTTTACCTGTTACTTTGATTTCAGGTCGCATATTTAAAGATTCTATATCACAATTAAAATAAAACTTTGCATCACTTAATTGATAAATATAATCGCTTGTACTATATAGATTGATTTCGTAATCGGCTTCAATCTCTAAATCTCCTGTGTAAATAGGAGACTTGTAAATACCAAGCTGTCTTTCTTCTGTTTGAATATTACTTTTAAGATTTAGTTTTGTTGGATTGATTGTAATAGTAGATGTACTTGTCTTTTTGATTTTTTCAGATTTTCCATCTGTAATCTTTTCATCATACCAAATGCGTGTAACTGGAACGGTAATAAAAGGTCCTGTAAACTCAAATTTTCCTCCAGCAGATTCATGGATCTCATATTGAGAATGGTCATAGGCCCTTTCTCTTTCTTCACGTTGTCCTGAAACTAATGCGAGTATAATTAGTAAAATTGTAACAACAATACCAATTGAAACGAGCTTTGCAATAATCCCCGATGATTTGTTTTTCATAATTTCTCCTCAAGTTTAGTAACTCAAACAAAAACACATCTGCAGTATGTGTCCTTGTTTTCTTGAAGGAACTATAACAATGAAATATGGCAAAATTATGGCGAAATTGTGTTATTTATTTTTGAGGGAAGATAATAGTAAAGCAAGCCCCACCAAGAGATGCGCTTGTACTAATTGAAACGCTTCCGCCAGTTGCTTCGACAATTGCTTTTACAATACTCAATCCAAGCCCTGTGTGCATTGAAGAATCTGAGTCTGCTCGGTGTGAATAAAACCGATTAAACAATTTGTCACGTTCTTCCTCTGCAATTCCTTGTCCCGAGTCTTCTACGTTTATTACAACGGACGATTTTGCGTGTGGCATATTTTCTATTTTAGTTGAAATCGAAATTGTGTTTGCAAAACTTGCGGCATTATCAAGAAGATTTTCAAGAACCCTGTCAAACCAATCTGGAGCAATTGATAAAGTTTGATTTTCACAATTTGTTTGTAAAAGAAAACTTACATTCGGATAACGCTTTTTCATTCTTTCGATGATATTCTCTGTAAAGTCATCAATTGGAATGCGTTCAGTTTCGCTGTCGTCAAGTTCGCTATCAATAAGAGACAGCTTTCTAACACCGGACAAAAGAGATTGCAGATGAGCGACTTCGTCGGTAATTGATTTAATAAATTGCTCGTGTTCGTTTTTTGATAGCTCTGCATCGTTGGTTAACTCTGCAGAAGAGCGAATTGCAGCTAGTGGGTTTTTAAACTCATGTGCAACATCAGCAGAAAACGCTTCAATGAATTTTATTCTAGCTTCAAGTTTTTCAAGCAGAACAGTGAATGAGCGCGACAGCTCACCAATTTCGTCATGACGTTTGTTACCAGGAAGTTTTGTTGTAACGATTCTGCCACGGATGTCTGCACATAACGACGCCTTTGACGAAAGTTTTTTCAAAGGAAAACTGATGCGAAGTAGTAACGAATAAAACTGCCAACAATGACCATGCAAAAACTTTCGCTAACTCCAAACGTAATTCATAAAGGTTTTGCAAAATACGATAGGTAGAGCGAGAAACTAAAACGACGCCATTGACTTCGCCGTTGTATAAAATTGGGACGGCAGAATAAAGAGTTACCGAAACTTGCCCGCCTGACGAAATACGAGTTGCAGAACCATAGTTACCAGCGAGTGCCTGTTGAATCTCGATTCCGTCGTATTTGTTTTTGTTAGTGTAATAGTCTGCATTGCTGTACTGCGGAATTGGCGGTCTAAAGTATTTTCGGTATACACGAGTTGGAAGCGAAAAAAGTCTATAAAGCCAAGTGTCAGTAGGCGACTGTTCTGTAGCGGGGGTACTCGTGTCAGCCGATGGTGCAGATGAAGCACTTGCGGAATCTTTTGGCGCACTTTGAGGCGTCTTTTGTTTTATATTCAATGTGCTTGAGTCTGCCAACAAAAATCCATCTTTGTTCAAAATCCTAATACGTGCATCAAACTCTTTGTTCATGTTTAATAATAAGCGTCTTGCAGAATCCTCTGTAAGTGCTGTTGAAAAATTCTTTGCCGTGCTTGAAAGAGCCGCAGCCGTTAAACGCGCTTGCTGAACATTTGAAGACTCAGTAAGGTCTAGCTGTTGCTTTTCGTAAGTTTTAAGCATGAGCATAGCCGCAATTGGTAAGAAAGCAATGAGGGAAAGAAAAATCATAATCTGTAAACTAATACTAAAGGAAAATCTTTTTTTGTTTTTCATAATTATTCAGCTTTTGGAAATCGATAGCCTAAACCGTAAACAGTTTCAATTCTATTATTTCCAATTTTTTTTCTAAGACGTTTTATATGACAATCAATTGCTCTGTCGTTTAAATAAGTGTCATCAGGATAAGCAATTTCAATAAGTTGTTCGCGAGTTAAAACATCATTAATGTGACGCAAAAAACCTTCCAGTAAACGGAACTCGGTAACGGTTAAATCAAGTGGTGATTTATTACAGTAGGCAATGTATGAAGTTGGATTAAGCGAAAGGTCTCCATCAGAAATTATAGAAGCAGAACTTGTAGATGAAGGCTCAGTAGCTTTTGAAGATTCAAGTCGACGCAGTAAAACGTGAATGCGAGCAATAAGTTCGCGCATAGAAAAAGGCTTGCATAAATAATCATCAGCACCTAATTCTAATCCCAGTACTTTATCAAATTCTTCATCACGAGAAGTTAAAAACATAGCAGGCATAGAAGGGTAGAGCTCTTTGAGCTTTCTAAAAAAGGTGAGCCCGTCCATGACCGGCATCATAATATCAAGGATATAAAGATTTGGAATGATATTGTCTGAAGAACCATTTTGATTAATTGCGTCCAAGGCTTCCTTTCCATTGGAGTAGGAAACAACATTAAACTTTTCACGCTCTAAGGCAACCTTCAAGGCCTGCCGCACATTTTTTTCATCATCAACAACTGCAATCGTCATTTGTAAATTATACAACGTAGCCCTCTAAATCGCAATTAGAGGAGAGGAGGGGGAAACCAACAACATTAAACTCTTCAAAGATTGTCAACGTAATATCAATCTTTGGTGGTTTTATTGATATTAGGTACTCTAAAGTAACAAATATAGGCCTTCTAACTATTCCCCTTAGCGCGATTGTGCGTAATACAAAGCATCTGGCAATTCGCTGCTGAAGTTGCTCCGCCTTTGCTCCAAGCTGTAACATGGTCTGCGTCCATCTCTGAAATCTTCCAGATTTCAATTAATCGATTGGTAAATCAATTCCAAAATATGGGGTTGAATTACTAATTTCAAAAATATCTTTTATGGGCTTGTTCGAATATTTCTCGATTCTTTCTCTATAATTCATTCTTATTGTAATATCGTTTATCTCTTCACGACGGCATTTTGAAAGTTGTAAAAATTCTTCTTCTTTATCAATTCCTAAAAACCTTCTATTCAAAAGATTTGCAGCTATTCCTGTTGTACTAGAACCTGTAAATGGGTCTAGGATCCAATCATTCTCTTTTGTTGATGCAAGAATAATTCGTGCTAAGAGAGGTAAAGGTTTTTGAGTTGGATGTTTTCCGCATGTTTTTTCCCATTTTGCAATTGCTGGTAAACTCCATAAATCACGCATTTGAGTTCCACCATTAATTTCCTTCATCAAATCATAATTGAAATAGTGAGTAACTTTTTTACTCTTTCTAGCCCAAAGAATAAACTCGGTTGAGTGAGTAAAAAATCTACAAGAAGGATTAGGAGGAGGATTTGTTTTTGCCCATGTGATACAATTCAAAATCTTAAAGTTCAATTCGTTAAGCATTTGAGCTACAGAATAAATATTATGATAAGTTCCAGAAATCCATATAGTTCCGTTTTCATTTAATTTATCACGACAAGCAGAAATCCATTTTCTATTGAACTCATTGTCCTTTTCAAATCCTTGTGACTTGTCCCATTTACCTTTATTTACAGAAATTTGTGTTCCACTCTGAACAGAAATTCCATCGTTTGAAAGGAAGTAAATGTACTACTCAATTTTTGTATAGAAATATTTTACTGCCTCATAAGCTTCATCTAATTTGTTTCTTGGAATTTTAATGTCTTTCAAGTATTTTTTTGTAACCTTACATTGAGAACCACCTGCTTCAAGTGCAATTAACGAAGCTTGACCTTTATTTACTCCTAATTCAAGTAATACTTTCTCCAATAAAACTCTTGGATCAATGTTTTCCGTTTCATATTTCTGATATAAATTTGAAACTGTTCTTCTTGTATCGGTATTAATTATCTGGTTATAACGGATTTCTCCTATTGAAAATCCCTCTTCTTTTATCCATGAATTATTTTGTAATAAAGACTTTAATGCGAGTTTTTCATTTTTCCCTATTTCAAAACCTAATATTTGAAAATTCTCTAATTCATTACCATTAGGAGATTGACTGAACCCCTCGACTGTATAAAAGATATATTCATTCATGAAAATTATTTTTGATCGAATTAGATTTTTGATCAAGTATCTATTTCTTTTTATAATGTCCTGCTGTTGTAAATTCTATAAAACCTTTATTTCTTAAGTATTGAAGTTGTTGCCGAATCTTATCTTTTACGAAATTATTTTCAGGATGTTTTTGTTTTAATTCATTTTCAAAAGCATAAACTTGTTTTAATTCAAACTCTATTTGAGGGATTCTTTCAACACAACTTAAGATATCTAATAACCATCCTCTTGAATCCAAATTCTTTGTAGTTAATGATTTAGTTTTTGAGTATTGAGATATTACTGTATTATGTTCAATTTCTATTTTGTTTTTAACAATGAATATTTTACCTGTTTCTGGAATTGATGAAATATCAATATTACAACCTACCCAACCAGCTCTTCTTGCATTTGGTCCTAAAGGTTTTCTCTTTAATATAATGTTCGGAGTAAAAAAGTGATTTGGTATTAATACAAAGTTTTCAACTGAATAATTGTTATAAGTCATAAAGAAGAAATTAGGATTTCTAAATGAAGTTATTCTTGAAATCATTGTTGAATATTCACCGTCAATAATTTTCTTTTCTAATTTTCCAGAATTATTTTCTTTACTTTTTAATTCAAAATCAGAATTACAATTTGTGCAGTAAAAATCTCCTGTTGGATGATTATTCTCATAACGATTAATATATGATTTACCACAGATAGGACAATACAAATTATGTTCCACCCAATCTTCTGTTAAGACTCTGGTAATCTGGGAATTACTATGATAATTTTCTGCTAATTGTTTATTGAAATTAAAATTCATGTCTTGCGTTAGGGATTGTAAGGGCGGAGAAGCTGTTCCGTAGTGAACGAATGTGAACGGAGGAATGGAGCGATAGCGGAACCCTGAAAAGCCCGACGACAGTTTACTGTCGTAACGCCATACTTAATCATTCTTGAAGCTTGTACTATTTCTATACATATAAGAAAATTCTTTACATTCTTAAAAGGCACAGA
>CAYFND010000041.1:13737-15333 GCA_964344405.1 uncultured Treponema sp.
TTCTCTATTGTTTGAGGATATTTTGAACTAATTTCTTCCAATAATTTGCTTTTCCCACCAACCCATTTAACAAATGTTTTACCCATACTCATATATAGCTATATACTATATTAGATTTGAAAAATTTTCTATATAATTGTTTTAAAAGATACCGCACTAATTTTGTCTGTTACTCATTCAGACTTGTTCTTAAAGTAGCGTAACTTTTTCTGTCAAACGGAGGTGCACAAAATGTCAAAATCACAGACTACCATAAAGGAAAAACTTCCCAACATACATCCAGGTGAAGTTCTCAAAGAAGAGTTTCTTACGCCCTTAAACATTACTGCGTACCGACTTGCAAAAGATACAAATATACCACAAACAAGAGTTTCAGAAATAGTTCACGGCAATCGTTCTATAACAGCAGATACCGCAATGCGCTTTTCAAAGTACTTTGGAACTTCTGCGGAATTCTGGCTTAATCTTCAAAACCTTTACGATTTGGAAGAAGAGCGTAATAATCATGAAGCTGAGTTTAACTCAATAAGACCACACAAATATACGTGAAGAAACCATTTAATTAATGGATGAAGGAAGAGTTACTTAGACCATTTATTTATATGAATTAAATCAGATAAGTTATAATCATCTTTCACATATGTTTCTGCATTTTCCATTGGATATCCAATAGCGATATAGCACGGCATGCAATAGTTATCGGGATAGGCAATCATTTGCTTTATGTGTGGTACTTCTTCTGGGAACGGAATACGAAGTGTAATCCCTAGTCCTTCTGCTGTTGCTGCAAGAAGCATATTTTCAATGCAACACCATGCGGAAGCAAAATTGTTTAGATCGTTTATTTTTTCTGGTTTTAGCAATACCCAATCTTGTTTAAAAAGTGGTAGGATTAAACATCCGCTACTGAATAACATGGAATACTGTTTTGGAACAGAGTTCATAAAAGTTTTACGTTGCATTGCGTCAATCATCTGGTTTTCATCAAGAAAACGAATGATCTCTTCATCAGAAACATTTTTATCTATTTTGCTAAGAACTTTTGCCTTTTCTTTTGCATCCTTAATAACAACAAACTCCCAAGTACGTGCGCGTGCATTAGCGGGAGCATTCATTCCTGCTCTAAGGATTCGCTCTAAAACATCTTCTGGAATGGGTTTGTCCTGTAAATCACGTGTAGTTTTGCGTGAATTAATAACTTCATAAAATTCCATATAGCCTCCATAAAAGAAACACTCATATAATATAGTTTGTATGCAAACTATATTATATGAGTGTTATTATGTCAAGTATTTTACTCGCTATAGCCTATTAAACCTCTCTCGAAAGAAATACAAAAAAGTTTTATAATTATTTAAGAGGTAAAAAATGCCATATATTTCAATTGAATCAGGAACATTATCTAATTCACAAAAAGAAGACTTAATCAGAGAACTTACAAAGAAAGCATCAGAAATTATGCATGTACCAGAATCCTTTTTTTCAGTAACAATAAAAGAACTTCCAAATGAAAACTTCGGTATTGGTGGAAAGAATATTGGACACCCACATTCAATGACGAAGTGCGACAAAAACCTCTTCAGGTGTTTTAAAACC
>CAYFND010000042.1:0-15283 GCA_964344405.1 uncultured Treponema sp.
TTGTAATTCTTTTGGATTAAAAAGCTTTCGGATATTTAGAACAATAAGATATCCTTGTTCTTCACGAATAACACCCTCTATGTATTCAGTACCAATGCCACTAAGCATCTGAGGAGGTTCTTTTATGTCTTCTTTTTTTACAGTAACTACACGAGCAACTTTATCAATAATTATACCAATTTTATTATTATCAATATTTAGAATAATAAATCCGCTTTCATAATCAGTATCTTCTGTAGTTTGAAGAACTTGCAAACGAAAACGTTTATGTAAAGCTATAATAGGTATAATCTCACCTCTTAAATTGATAATTCCTTCTACATAATATGGAGCATTTGGGATAACACGAACACTTTGAAGTTTAACAATTTCTTTTACATCCATTATATCTACACCATATAATTCATCACCTAGTTGAAATGTTACTAGTTGCAATTGTGATTCTTCACTTGCCATACTTTCTCCTAAAAAAATAAATAAGGAAATAAAAAAATTCTTTGAAACCTTTTGAACAGATTTTTAGAAATTTTCAGTTAAATAATAATACTCTAAAAATTAAGGTTTTGCAACAGAATCAAATTAATCAACATAAAAAAGAGATAATACATTGATTTCTTTTATTCCAAGTTTTTTTAATTCTTCTGAACAAGATTCCACTGTGGAACCCGTAGTAATAACGTCATCCAGCAAGTAAACACTTTCAGGAATGATTCCTCTATTCTTCTTTAATTCAGTTCTTATTTTATCATCACTTTCGACACAAAAAGACTTCCCTATTTTATTTAATCGCTCTTCTCTGGACAATTTCTTTTGTTCTTGAATTGAAGACCTTTTTAATAGCTTCAACACAATTATTTTGTATTTGTATTGTAAAAAATTACACAATTCATCTATTTGATCCCATCCCTCTTTAGTGATTTTTCCCGGACGGGGAGGAACTGGAACTATAATTTTTATATCTGATTTTTGGCATACCTCAAATATAATTTTGGCAAAAAACTCAGAAAGAACTCTTACTGAAGAAATTTTCCACATAACTAACAGTTCTTTATTCCACAATTTGTATGCAAAAAACGGAAGGAGCTTATTCACATTTTTAAACACTTCTGTGTTTCTACAATTCATACATTTAGTTTCAGTTGATAACATAATTTTTCCACAAACATTACATCTGTTTTTACTTAGAATCTTATCAACACTGAACTTTTCTTTAATGCAATCCTTGCAGATTGGAAACAGAAAAGTATGCCTATTGCAAACGACACAGTTTTCGCCGCCATTTAAAAATGAAAAGAACAAACGTATTATTTTTACTAGAAAATATTTAACATGAAAAACAAGCCCTTCCATATATAAATATTTTCCAGAATAAAATAAATCGGAATGATTTTATAAACCTGATAAAGTTTTTTTCCATCGTGAAATAGCCTGAAGGGCATCAAGCGGAGTCATGGTATCAATATCTTGTGATAAAATCTCTGAAATAATAATTTCTTCATCACTAAAAAGACCAGGAGATTGAATTTGCCTCTCTTCTTTTACAACCTCATCATCGAATATGATTGGTTTATCCATAGCTGTTTGTTGGATTCGTGATAAAATCTGATTTGCTCTTTCTATAACAACATCTGGAATACCGGCTAATTTTGCAACATGAATTCCATAAGAATTTTCAGTTATTCCTTCTTTTACTTTTCGTAAAAATGTTATCTTTCCATTTTGGTCGCTCACATCCATACATAATTTGCATAAATAAGGATTTTCCATTCTTGTGAGCTCATGATAATGGGTTGCAAAAAGTGTTTTACACCTTATTTTTTCCAAAAGATGTTCAGAAATAGCCCTAGCAATTGCAAGTCCGTCTTCTGTTGAAGTTCCCCTTCCTACTTCATCCATAATTACAAGCGATTTCTTTGTTGCCGAACGCAGGATGTTTGCAGTTTCAATCATCTCTACAAGAAAAGTTGATTCACCTTTCGCTAGGTTGTCAGAAGCTCCAACCCTACAAAATATCTTATCAACAATTCCTATTCTGGCTTTTTTTGCCGGAACATAAGAACCCATTTGACACAAAAGGGCTATCAAAGCATTTTGCCTCAAATAAGTACTTTTACCAGCCATATTTGGACCTGTAATCAACGCAAAAGATGGAATTTCTTCATTTTCAACATCAAGTTTTATAGAATTTGGTATAAACTCTCCGGAAGGAATGTTCTTTTCTACAACCGGATGACGACCTTCTTCTATTTCAAAAATACAAGAATCATCAATTTCCGGCCTTACCCAATTGTAGTGGCTTGCAACATAAGACAATGAAACTATAACATCTGTGTTCGCAATTTCATTTGAAATCTGTAACAAATATGGTATATGCTTTTGAAGATTTTCACGGATTTCCAAAAACAAGTCTCTTTCCAATTCAAGAATTTTTCCAGAGGCTTCATTCAATTGCTGTTCAAGAGACTGTAATTTTTCTGTTGTATATCTGTCCCCATTAACCAAGGCCCGTCTCATAATAAAATGAGATGGAACCGAAGACAATTTTCCTTTGCTTACTTCAATAAAATATCCAAAAGCTTGATTATTTTTAATACGTAATGTACTTATTCCTGTTTTAAGTTTCTCTTCTTTTTCATAATCACTTAAAATTGAATTGAAATTATCATGAATATCGCGCCAATGATCCAAATCTTCAGACCAACCTTGTTTTATAATTCCACCATCGGTAATAGAAACTGAAGGTTCATCCAAAATTGATTTGTCAATTAGAGAAATCATATCTTGAGCAACATCAGATGAAATAAAAGAAAAATCATAATCACATAAGTATTCCCTTATTTTTAGCCAATCTTGCAAACTGGATTTTAATGCTTGAACATCCTTTGGATGAGCTTTGTTCATTGCGATTCTGCCAGCCAATCGTTCAATATCTAAAATAGATGATAAGTCATTTCTAATTTTATCTAGTATTGTCTTATCATTTATAAAAATTGATATTTGATTGTGCCTGTCTTCAATCTGCTTAATGTCAGTTAATGGAAATAATAACCAATTCCGTAAAAGTCTGTAGCCCATCGCAGTTTTTGTAAAATTAACACAGTCTAAAAGCGTAAACTGAGTGGAATTGTCATGTAGGTTTTCTGTTATCTCCAGATTTTTTCTGGAAAAATTATCCATAACCAAAAAATCACTATCAGAATAGATTTTTATTGAGTTTATATGCGGAATTTTTGAATTTGTTGTTTTTGATAAATAATCAAGTAGAAATCCTGCCGGTACAACTTCCGCAGCATTATCATTCAAACCAAAAGATTTTAAGCTGACTGTTTCAAATTGTTCTTTCAATTTTGTAAAAGTATATTCATATGAAAAATTCCAGTCAGGATAATAAGAAACTGATAAAGAATCATGGGCCTTTAGTGCATTTTGAATACATTCATTTGTTTTTAGTGATAACGGTAGAAGAATTTCTTTTGGCATAGAACGATTCAATTCTTTTACGAAATTTTCTTCCATTTGAGAAGCAGCCCATGATGTTGCAAAAAATTCTGATGTTGTAACATCAATATAGGCAAATCCAACCCTTCCTTTATAAATTGAAAGTGAAGATAAATAGTTTGCGCTGTTTCCTTCAAGGTATTCAGTTTCTGTTGCAGTTCCAGGCGTTATGATTTCTACTACTTTTCTTTCTGCTATTCCCTTGCCACCTTTCGGGATTTCGCCGACTTGTTCACAAATTACAATCTTTTTTCCAAGGCGGAGCAATCTTGCAATATATATTTTTGCCGCGTGATAAGGAATTCCACACATTGGATGCTTTGCACGATGAGTTAAGGTTAAATTAAGAAGACGCGACACATTGATCGCATCTTCATCAAACATTTCATAAACATCCCCCAAACGGAAGAAAAGTACTTCCGTTTGATATTGTTTCTTCACCGCTGAATATTGAATCATCATCGGTGTTTGATTTTCTTCTTGAGTTTCCATTAAAGGCCTAATTTTGAAATAACTGTATCTGTTATATCAACTGAAGAACTGTACCACAAAATAGCGTTAGATTCCTGCAAGCTCAAAATCATACTATATCCACCGCTTTCTGCAATTTTTGATAAAGCATCATTTAATTTTGTAAAAAACTCATCTGAAGATTGAAGAGATTTTTGCATAGATTCCAATTCAACATTTTTTGCATTGGCATATTCAGTCAAATAATCTTTTTTCTTTGTAATTTCAGCTTCATATTTTAAAACAGAAGATTCATTTCCATTTTTTTCGTATTCCAGTTTTTTATTTTGAAGTTGTCTTAATTCTTCTGTTAAATTATTGATTTCATTTTGAAATTCGCTCTTCTTTTTTTCATAATTGCGAACAGGCGCCGAATTTCTAAAATAAGCATTATAAACTTTTGCTGTATCAACAACGCCGAATTTTGTGATTTGTTGAGCGAATATACTAGAAACGCTCATAAGACATAATGTTACAACTAAAGTAATTATTTTTTTCATTTGATAATGTCCTCTTTTTATTTATTTACGATATTGAATGACAATACAAATTGGAATGTGTTTGTATAATACAAATCACTTGAACCCATATGCCATCCGAAATAATCATCATGTTTAAATTTCCATGCAAACAAAAGGTGCAGCGGGAACTGAGGAAGTAATATTCTAATACCAGGTCCCATACTGAAATAAACATCATTAATTCCTGTAGATGTGAACATTTCAGAAACTGAACTCTTAACAATTAAAGCATCAACAAATCCATCAACGCCCAAAACATTTGGTACTAAAGGAATTCTAAGTTCCAATCTGTTTGATAACATTGCTAATCCTTTATTGCCCAAACTATAAAGTTCTGTCCAACCTCTACCGTTTAACATTCCGTCTCCATACAACTTGTTTGTATCAGAAATTGTTGTTCCTCCAACAGGGAATATAGCAGAGAATGTTGTAGATGCAGCCAAAACTGCTTTAAATGACCACTTTTCTGTAAAAGGAATATCAAAAAGTTTATAATATCCTTCAAGAACAGTATCACTTCTTAAATAAAATTCCTTTTCCAATCCAGGAATAAGTCCGTTCCAAGCAAGTTTCTCACTTCCAAACCAACCTTTTGTAGGATCGTAATTTACATCTCTATTATCAACAGAGAAACTTGCCCACAATGTATCTTGTAAACCAAGTCTATTTGCATATTGTGAAATACTTGTATCAATTGGAACAGAAACGCTTTCATTATATTCATTAATTTTTAGAGATGTATTAATTCCACCAGATAAAGTTAAAATTGCATAGTTTGGAGTCCATCTTCTACCTAGTCCTGAGCCCAAGCTTAATACTAATGAATCATAACTCATGTAATAGTCAGTTTGATTTAACGTTAAGTTAGGAAGCCACATATTAACTAATGTTGTTGAACTCTTTCTTGTAATAGAAAAGCTTTCTGAGAATGAAACTGGTACATTTCCAATCCAGTTTTGTGAATATGTTAAGTCAACAGATTGTTGTGAAGACGAAAGATTTGTTGAAACAGAAATTGATTTTCCTTCACCAAAAAGATTTGAATTCTCCAACTTCACGAATCCAGAAATTGGTAAAGATTGAGGGTCTGTCGCACCAGAGAAAGTTAATCCAACTTGTAAAGCCATTGTTGACTGCTCTTCAACAGAAATGATTATATCAACAAGATTAGGTTCAGAACCAGATTGAGGTTCTGGAACTACATTAGAAAAATATTGAGTGTTGTATAAATTTCTTAATCCGTTCATTACTGCATCTCGTGAAAAAACATCACCAGATTCAAGAGGCATTTCTCTAAGGATTACACTGTCTTTTGTCTTTGTATTACCTTTGATAATAATGTTTTCAATATGACTTCTTGCACGCTCTTTAATTCTTAACTTGTAAGAAACTAAATGACGTTCTGAATCTTTAATTGGTTCCGGGTAAAATTCATTTGACATATAACCATTTGAATAATAAAGCCCCGTAATAGCTTCCAAACTTTCTTCAAATTTTACACTATTGAATATGGCACCATTTTTTAATTTCATCTGAGCCATTAATTCCTCAGTAGAAAAAACTTCATTGCCTTCAAATGTTATTCCAGAAAAAACATATTGAAATCCTTCCATCATTACAAAGTCCAGATGATTTTCATTTCTTGCTTTTTCTTCATTTATTTCAGTTGTAACTTTTACATCAATAATAGCAGCGTCAATATAGCCTCTTTCACCGTAATAACTGATAATTTTCTGTTTATCCATTTCTATATTTGAAGTTTGATAAGCGCCATCTCTGAAAATTCCAACAGTCTTTGAAACCAACTTACTTTCAAGAATTGAATCAGAAACAATTGTATTACCGCTAATTGTGATATCAGTGATAACAGAACTTAATCCTTCTCTAATTGTAAAGACAATATCTACACCTTTATCGTTTTGTTTAACTTGATGAGTTACTTTTGAATCTGTATATCCTTTTTCCAGACAGAAATCACGAATCACCCTTTCATCAGATAAAACTTTACTTTCTGAATAAACATCTGATACTTTAGATTTTATTTTTTCTCGTAATTCGCCATTTCTGATTTTTTTGTTTCCACTAAAAGAAATTGATGTAACAACAGGTTTTTCAACAACTTGGAACACAATAAGAACATCATTTGTATTTTTAGAAGCATGTTTGATATAAGGAACTATATCATCAAAAAACTCAATAGAATAAAGTCTATCAAGAATTGTTGTATATACAGATTCCGTAAAAGGCAAACCAATATAAGAACTTACAACTCCCGATAAATCAGAACGATTGATTGTCTTCAATCCTTCAAAATCAATTTTAGAAACTGGTTCATCCCAGTACCACTCACCTTCATCACTTGATTCTTGTGCAGTTAAAACACAAAAAGACAAAATCATGAAACATAAAACACCAAACACACGGCGACTCATAAATGACTCCCATCTAAAAGATTGTTTATCATTAAATCAAACTTATAGACATATTATTTTTTTAAAATGAAAATTTCCAAGAAAGCGTCAATGATGTAAAAGGAACATATTGCTTATTTAACATAGCTTCTATATCCGGAGCAATATTCAACCTTGCATTGCAATAAGGTGAATCTAGTTCAAGACCTATTTCCGGTTGAAAAATTAATTTTCCAGAGACAGGAACAGATAAAATACTCTTTGTTTCATAAGAAAAATGCAGCATTGCATCTACATATAGGGCACTTCCAAAGTACTTACCAATATAAACAGTTGAATTATCAAAAAAGTTACCGATTGAGACATTTTGTCCAAAAGTATTTCCTTTCATACCAATATTAAGAGTATTCTGAAGGACATTGGTTCGTAATGAAAATATATCAAAATTCAGTAAATCACGCAACTTGTTTTCAACAGTTCTTACAACCGTAGATTGAAGGGCATAATCACTTGCGGCAAAGATTAAATCACCGATATTGTCAGAATCAGCAATGGCTATTTGACCCAAAAGCGACCTAATCTCACTTTCCGACCTTGCCGGTATTGAAGTAAAACGCGGATTCAAATCTTGTAAATACTGGTTCTGAACTTCAAAGTTAATTCTGATAAGTGTTCCGCTATCATCCTTCTCCCTGGTTTCGGCAACAAGGGTAATTAGAGGATTTGTGATTTCTGTAGAATTAAATGAAATGTTTCCTTCCCTAATATAGAAACTTCTATTCAAATACATAATATCACCAGATTTTAGAGCAAGATTTCCTTCAATTTGATAAACACTAGAAGTTTGATCTATCTTTAGTCTAAATGATGAGTTTGGAACAAATACAGCCCTCAATATAGGGTCAAAGTTGACAATGGCATGAGTTCCAAGGGTTATATCCAAATCTGTTATAATCTTTATTCTTGGATATACAAATGAGAAGTTTTCTGTATTATCTTTGCTTAAGCTTGTTACTGATGATGTGAAATTCACAAAAAAAAAAAAAATGTTACCGTTTAGTGTTAATATTTTTTGTTCATAATGAAAACCTAAATCAAAAGTAGCCTGTCCGGTAACGCTGAAAGAACTTGTATTTAAGTTCATATTGACAATTTCATTTGGAAGAGATTGTGTATGACCTTCAACATATGCAAGTTTTAACTTATTGAATACAACATCACAATTCAATTTGAATTTTGGTGAGTTCTTAATATTATAAGTGTTTTCCAATACACGAAGCATATTGTTTTCCATCTTTATATCAATTCTCTTTGTAGAAACCTTATCCTTCACCAAGAAAGGCACTTTTGCTACAGGCGAATCAATATACATACTTCCAGTAAAGGCAGGATTGTTTATAGAACCATCAAATTCCAATTCACCATACAAAGTTCCTTTTTCAACTATAAAGAACTTATCAAAATCCATATAAGACAACAAAGATGTACAATCGCCCTTTATATTTTTAAAAGCAAGCTGCGTCTTATCCTTGCCGACACTTCCAGAAATATCAACATTCAAGAAATCGCCATTTTTAATAAAAGCGTCAATATTTTTATTCTCATCAAAAACACCGTACAATCCAACATTATCAGAAGAATAAAAAGATACTGAATTTTGATTATATAAAAATGAAACTGTAAAACTTACGGGTTTCTTAATAAAATCACCAGATAAATTGTTTACTCCCAAAACTACATTGACTGATGACGGTAAAAAGCCGCCTTCTTTCTTTAAGTAATTATCAATTCTTAATTCCAGAGGCACAATAATTGATTTTCTTAATAAATAAGTGTTAATTGTGGCATTTGCTCCACCGGTCATTGAATCCAAAGAGAATTTCAATGAAAAATCGTTTATTTCATGCCTTGAATACTTGATATTCAAATTGTTTACGGTCAAATCCCTATCTTCAAGAAAAGCAGAACCTGTAACAACAGCAAAATCATTGGCTAATAAAATCTGGGCTTTTTCAAGGTTCAATGAAACAAAAGGATGTTCAATTGTTCCCGTTACGTTGGCTGAAGCTGTCACTATGTTACCGCTGTTCTTCAATTCGGCGAATCGATTTATTGATAATTCGTTTATTTGGATTTGAGCGTCCATATACAAAGATTGCTTTAAGAATTGAACAGACAACTTCTCTCTATTTGGATTTGAAAAATTTGCATTAATATTTAAACTTTCACTGGACAACGGATTTTGAAGGTTCAAATTTAAGTTTGCGGCATCAAAAATGTCATCATTTATATTAAGGGCAAAATTGGCATCTCCATCCAGAACTGTATACAAATCAGAATAAGAAACAGACGGGAATTGGGCTCCATATTTTGTTACATTTCCAGCAAGCCTGATTTTTGGAGAATCTGAAATATTTGATTCTGTTTTTTCTATTTCCAAGCTATTAATCTTTACATCAGGCCCGTATAAAGGTGAATATTCAAATTCTGTGTTTATTGAAGCCAAAATAGAATTTGCTCCATACACAAAAGGCAGGGCTTCAAAAGCTACAAATCCTTTTACAAAAGAAGATTCATTTATTCGTATTTCAGAAGTTAATCCGTAGTCTCCAGTTATATTTATTACTTCTGGCATAATTGTTCCACTTATGAAATAAGGAACATTTCCTGAATTCAAGTTCAATTGAAAGAACATATCTGAAGTATCAATCATTCTATCGACTGTACCGGATGCCTCAAAACTAAATTTGTTATAAATCAAAGACAATCTGTCTATTTGCAAAGACTGCTCGTTTCCGTTCAACGAAATCATTGCAACTTGATTCTCTTTTTTAGTATTAGCTACAAGAATATAAGGAATACTATAAGAAATAGATTTGAAATCAGTGGATAAGAACATATCACTAGAAACCATATATGAGGTAACTTTTGAGGCCACTGAAGTAATTTTCTTTGCAGTCTCTTCTTTTACTATAGCCGCCGCATAATTCAAAATGCTTTCTGGATGTATTCTGTTTAATGAAAGGTTTGTTTGAATATATTTTGAATCTGTCAAGTAGCTGCCGTTCATCAAGATTTGAGATGGTTCCAAGTCGTCTAGATTAGAATAGTCTTGAACTTCAAAAGTAAAATCATATGATGAAGCTTCCGGACTCACCATAAGCTGCAAGGCTGTAAGAGATAAATCGTCAACAAAAACCTGAGGAGAGAATATCATGAATCCTTTTTGTTGGGGGTCAAAGAACAACTCTGTAGATAGATACTTTCCACTAGGCAGAAGGACTTTTTGAATACCGGCAAAACCAGAAACCAAGAGATTTTCATAAATCACATTCAAATCAACATTAAAAATGTAATTATCTCCATCCATATTGATATTCAGCTCTGATTGTTCTTCGTCTCCAAAAATATCAAAAGAAGAGTCAATAATTCCTATATTGTTTTTTCCAAAACTGAGATTTTCACTTTCACTAGAAAAATCGCCTTTTAGTGAATAATTGATTTTACCAGATTTGACATTGTAATTAAAAAACGAATCTGTATTGATTGTTAAAGGCCTTAATCCAGACAAATTTAATTTTCTAGATGAAGAGTTCATTATAGTTAAAGGTTTTAAGTCATCACTTTTCAACTTTAATTCAAAATCTGTAGAGTTGAAGTCATAATTAAGACTGATACTAAGCGGAATATTTGATTTTATAGTATTAACAGTCACCTTTTCATTTTGATAATTCAGCATCAGATTTAATTTTTTCAATGCAAAGCTTCCAGCTGTTAATTCTGAAACAGCCAACTGAATTGAAGTATTTTCTATTTCTTCTGGTATTACACCTTTTAGAGACAGTTTTCCTTCTCCACCTTGATTTGAAGAAAAAAGTTTATATGAAATTCCAACATCTGATTGAATGTTAAAGTTTTTGTTTTTAAACGAATGAAGAAGTTGTATTCTTGAAAATAAAACATCCGCACCAAAAACAGCGTTTTCATAATGAATAGACACATTCTTTATATTTATGTTTTGAGGAATCAGCTTTTTAATCTCTTCATTAAATAAAATATCATTTTGAACAGTTTCTGAAATACTTGAGGCTGTTATATTTTTTTTAGACGATTTATCAACTGTTATATTCTCTGCTTCTTCTTTTTCTGAAGACTTTTTGCTTACCAAATCAATTATTGGATTTATATCAACTGTAACACCATCAATCAGAATATTTTGAAAAGCGCCTTGATAATTTTTCTTCAAAAGTTGAATTAAATTGTAGTTTATCTTAGTTTTTTTGATTGTTAAGACATTTTGCTTAGATTCATTCTTTACGTTTATATCATTAATTGAAAAAGTTGACAAAATTGACGGAGAAAGTGATTTGTAGTGAATTTCCAGGCCGGTTGTTGTTTCAATCTTTTCGATTTTCTCATCGACTATGTTTTTTATTGTTGCAGAAAATTTATTTAAAATAGGTCTGGCGATGAACACTGACGTTAAGATGAGAATTATAAAAATTATACTTATAGTTTTTGTTGCTGATGATAATCTATTCATCTTTTTCCTAAGTTAAAAATCCAAAACGATGGAATGACCCAATTTTAGTCTTAATATTTTAACAGAAATACCATTTTATTTATAGATTATTACAGTCAGAATATTTCTAATTTGTTTAAAATTATGTTATTCTATATTCCTATTTTTGGAGGCGAACATGGTATTAAAGAATTTTATTGTTTTTGAAGGAATTGACGGAAGCGGAACTTCCACTCAAATAAAAAGAATTACAGAATCTGACAAATCAAGATTTATTGCCACTGCGGAACCTACAAAAAACGAAACCGGCTTGTTTTTAAGAAAAATGTTGAAAGGCGACTTCTCTATTGACGAACGAACAGCCGCCTATTTATTTGCCGCCGATAGAGCTGAACACATCTACGGAAAAGAAGGAATCATCCAGCTGTTAAATCAAGGAAAAACTGTAATCAGTGACAGATATTTTTTTTCCAGCCTTGCATATCAATCAACAAAATGCGGCAAAGAACTGCCTCGCTTGTTGAATTCACCTTTTCCACTACCGGAATACTTATTCTATTTTAAAATCAATCCAGAAATTTCATTAAAAAGAGTTGATTCCAGAAATGGTGTTAAAGAAATCTACGAACAACTTGATATTCAAATAAAGACAGCTGCTTTATATGATGAAGTAATTGAAGAATATAAAAACAATACAATTGGTGAAGGGATGAAAATAATCACTGTTGATGCCTCTAAATCAATTGATGAGGTCACTCAAGATATTAATAAAATATTATTCTAATATTTCTGTATTCATTCATTTATTCATCCGATATTAAAAAGGTGAAACGTTATAGTTATTTACTCTTATCATTAATTTTATTTTTCATTCCTGTAAATAAAGCAAATGCCTACATGGTTAAATTTAAAGAAGATTTTTACAAACTTTATCATGTCCATTACCAACAATATCCGGATGACTGCCTTGAAAATATCTATTGGTTGGAAAAAGCTGTTCAGGCTGACTTTTGTAATCCTCAATTCATTTCTTCTAAACTTACAACAGAAAAAGAATGGGAAAAATATCGCTATCTGTTTCAAATGCATCTGAATCTAAAATTAATTGAACAACATTTACGACTTGGCAGAACTTACGACAAAAAAGCCATAGTTTTTTACGACGCTCCTTGGAAAGATGAATATCTCCGAAATCTAGAAAAAACATTGAGCTGTTACAAAGCCGGTTTATACTATTGGCAGGAAGCAAAACTTTGGTATGAAAAGGCGAACGCCTCATCATTCAACTTTCTATTTTTAACAGGATATCAAAACTGGGAAGATGAAAGAGAGCGGATTTTCACAGGTGAATTGGATTATCAAAAAACACTAGAGAGAGAAATTAAGAGAGTTGAAAAGAACATTGAAGAATTGAATTCAATGGATAAACAATATTAGTCTTTTACTCTTATTGCGGCATAAACAAAAAAACATTAGAATAAGATTATGTTGTTAGACAATTTTCAAATTTCTTATCCAAAAATTTACGCTGGAACAAACGTTTCAAAAATTACAATTTCAAATGAAAGACCTAATCTAAAAGAATTATTTCTTGATGACACAGAAACAAAAAGCAGAAGATTATTTGTAACAGACGCTACAGTTGCAAGTCTTGAATGTATGAAAGATTTTATTCAGTCTTTTGACGACGGAATATACAAAGATGACATTTTAATAATTCTAGGTTCTGGAGAACCATACAAAACAATAGAAAGTGTATTAACTGTAGTTAAGACCGCTATTACTGCTGATTTTACAAGAAATGATGTTTTTGTAGGAATTGGCGGCGGAGTAATTTGCGATTTAACAGCTTTTGCTTCTTCAATCTTTAAAAGAGGAATCAGCGTTCAATTAGTTCCGACAACACTTTTAGCGATGGTTGACGCCTCTATTGGTGGAAAAACCGGTTGTGATTTTGACAATTACAAAAACATGATTGGAACATTCCATCCTGCAACAAACATCTACTACTTCACTCCGTTCATTCAATCACTTGCAGAAAATCAATACAATTCAGGATTGGCAGAAGCATTCAAAACAGGAATTCTTTTTGACAATGACTTGTACAATTTGTTCAAAAATGAATCTGAAAAAATTAATGCTAGAGACAAGGACATCCTTCTTGAAATAATCAAAAAATGTGTAAAAGCAAAATCTGAAGTTGTAGAAAAAGACTTTATGGAAAAGAACATTCGTTCCACATTGAACCTTGGCCACACTTTTGCCCACGCACTTGAATCAATAGCCGGACTTGGCGTTATTACGCATGGAGCCGCTGTAGCTTGGGGAATTGGACGCGCCGCTATGTTGAGTTTGAAAAAAGACTATTGCATGGAATCTTTTGTAAATGAAATTTTTGACATACTTCAAATGTACAATTGGGAGACAAACGCTATTCCTTCTGTTCTAAAAGGCGGAGAGATTGGGGAACGTTTCCTTTCTGCTATGCACAAAGATAAAAAGAACAATACAAATAAAATTAGACTGATAATTCCAAAAGGACTACAAAACATAGTTATTGAAGAAATTTCTGATAAAGACGTTTTGTCGGTGTTAAAATGAAAGACGATTCTATTAAGAAATATTTTGATTGGGCTGCAACTAGCCCTCTAGATGAAAACATATTTGATGAAGCCGTTCAATTGGCTAAAGAAAACTGGGGAAATCCTTCTAGTGTTCATGAAGTTGGAAAAGAAGCTAGAAATGTTTTTGAAGAATCAAGAAAAAGAGCTGCAACTGCAATGGGCGTAAAACCAGAGAATATTTATTTTACATCTGGCGGCACAGAAAGCGACCAAATTGCACTTTTATCAGTTTTGGAAAAACCTTCAAAAGGAACAGTCCTCATCAGTTCCATAGAACATCCTGCTATTAGAGAACAAGCTGAAGCTCTAAAGAAATGCGGATGGAAAGTTGAATCCCTACCTTGTAATAAGATGGGCATAGTTGATGCAGAAATTGTAAAAAAACACTTGTCTGATGACGTTGCGTTAGTCTGCATAATGGCAGTAAATAATGAAACCGGCGCCATCCAGCCAATTTATGAAATTGCCGATTTATTGACTGACTTTTATAAAGGAAAAAGAAAAGCAAAATTCCATATTGATTGTGTTCAAGCTGCCGGAAAGATACCGCTCAATTTATCTTACAAAGGAATTGATAGCGCGGCATTAAGCTCCCATAAGATTTGCGGACCTAGAGGAATTGGCATCCTTTATTTGGCGAATCCATTTGAATCATTTTTACGTGGTGGCGGACAAGAAAAGAACATAAGGAGTGGAACAGAAAACGTATTTGGAGCCATTGCTTTTTCTAAATGCCTGGAAAAGTTTTACTTGTTAAATGACAAATCACCATCTTTCAGTGAATATCAAAAACACATTACTTATACAGAAAATTTTATTGATAAGCTTGTAGAAATCAACGAATGTACAATTATACCTTTGGACAGAAAGGAAAAAGAAAACAGAAGCTTATATTCCCCTTGGATTGTACAGGCGGCTTTTAAGAACATTCCAGGAAACGTAATGCTTAGGGCTTTGGATGCGAAAGGATTTTCAATTTCAACAGGAAGCGCTTGTTCTGTAAAAAAACAAAACAGACCGATTCTAGAAGCCATGCATATTTCTAAAGATTTACAAGAAAGTTCAGTGCGCTTTAGCTTTGGACCTACAACCACAGAAAAATCAATGATTGACTTATTTGAAGCAATCGCTGAAGTTAATAAAACATTTAATAAAGGATAGATTTTTTTGATTTTGCATTATACTTGAAATGTTTAG
>CAYFND010000043.1:0-1913 GCA_964344405.1 uncultured Treponema sp.
CTGTTTAGAAATTTCTGTAAGGTACTTAGCAGGTATGATTTCGTCAGTATTAATGTCTGAACGATCCAAAAATAGAACTGAACCGCCAAATTGTTTCATTTGATAACTCCTATTATTTTTATATTAAAGTATAACATCAAATATGATATAAAAAAAGAAAATTGTTTATTTATATAAAATGGAATTTGTTATACAACCATTGATTGCAGTAGCTGCAGCTGTAGCCGGACTCATCAAGTGAACCATTCCGCCCTTGCCCATTCTTCCGTTGAAGTTTCTGTTTGTTGTTGAGGCGCAAACTTCACCTTCTGCAACAACACCGTTACTCATACCCAAACAAGCTCCGCAAGTTGGATTAGTTACACAGAATCCTGCGTCCAAGAATATATCGATTATTCCTTCTGCAACAGCCATCTTGTAAATTTTTGGTGTAGCTGGAGAAACAATTCCTCTAACTCCGTCTGCAAGATGATGTCCTTTTAATATTTGTGCAGCAATTCTTAAATCTGAAATACGACCGTTTGTACAAGAACCAATGTAAACTTGATCAACCTTTGTACCTGCCATATCACTGACTTTTTTTACTTGATCTGGTTTATATCCAAATGTACAAACTGGTTCAAGTGTTGACAAATCCAATGTATAAACTTTTTCATAAACAGCATCAGCATCAGAACTCCATTTTGAATAATCTTTTAGAGCCTCTTCTTTTGAAGAATAATCATTCTGGATAAATTCCCACAAGTAATCGACTGTCTTCATATCTGGATAGCAGATTCCTGATGTTCCACCGGCTTCTACTGCCATATTACAAAGAGTCATTCTTTCTTCCATTCCAAAGTTATCAACAACCGGACCTGTAAACTCAACTACACAATTTGTAGCTCCATTTACACCGATTTTGCTGATTAAGAATAAGATTACGTCCTTTGCATAAACACCGTCTTTCAACTTGCCGTTTAATACAAATTTAATTGATTTTGGCTCTCTGAATGAACAAACACCTTTCAAGATTCCAACTTCCAAATCTGTAGTTCCAACACCGGCGGCAAAAGCTCCAAAGGCACCATGAGTACAAGTATGGGAATCTCCCATAATTACTGTAAATCCTGGTCTTACAAATCCTTTTTCTGGGAAAATCGCGTGACAAACACCGTTTGCTCCGATATCAAAAAAATCTTTTACATTGTTTCTATGTGCCCAATCTCTTAGAATTTTTCCTTGAGTAGCTGTCTTACTATCTTTTGCAGGTGTTACGTGGTCAATTACCGCTTTAATTTTTGTACTGTCAAAAACTTTATCTTTGTTACGTTCTACCAAATCATTGATTGCTATCGGTGTAGTTATTTCATGGCAAAATACTCTATCCAATTTTAAGACATAAGTATTTTCAAAAGGAGTATCAACAAGATGCTCAGCAAATATTTTTTGTGCAATTGTTTTGCCCATATTTAATCTCCTTAAAGATATTTAATATTATTAAAGTTATTGTATAATAACCCATATTTTCTGTCAATATATAATATTATTAAATACTTTTATACAATAAATGATGAAAATATCTCATTAAACTTCTCTAAATATTTAGTTTATATAAAAAAATAGTTATATTAAAATCTATTAAAAATGAATATCAAATAAAAAAATTAGGAAGTCAAAACATGTTTATTCAAGGAAATAATTGCTTAATATTTAAGAAAGGCAATGAAACTCTAAAAATTGAACCTTGGGGAAAAGATTCTTTTAGAGTTCGCTCCACTGCTGAAAAAGATTTTTCTGGAGCAAGCTGGGGTTTAACGGAAGAAGTTGAAAATTTAAAAGCTATAATCAAAGCTGAAAAAGACGAAGGATTTATTCAAAACGGAAGAATTTCTGCAAAAGTTACAAATTCCGGTGTCATAACATTTTATGAT
>CAYFND010000043.1:1947-15048 GCA_964344405.1 uncultured Treponema sp.
AAATTATTACATGAATTTTATAGATGCTACGATCCTTCTGTAAGTAAGGAGAGCATTTGTACAAAAATAGTTAACCGTGAATATAAAGGCATTCCCGGCGGCGATTACAAATTAACAGTTAGATTTGATTCAAATGACAATGAGAAAATATTTGGTATGGGTCAATATCAAACTCCTTATCTGGATATGAAGGGCTGTGTCCTTGAACTGGCACAACGTAATTCTCAAATCTCAATTCCTTTTGCCGTTTCCTCTTTGGGTTATGGATTTTTATGGAACAATCCTTCGGTTGGAAGGGTTTCTTTTGGAAAAAATCTTACAGAATGGATTTCTGAATCTACAGTAGAAATGGATTATTGGATTACAACTGCAGAAAGTCCAAAAGAAATAGTTGAGAACTATACAGCCGTAGTTGGAAGAGCTCCTGTTATGACTGATGATTATTTGGGATTCTGGCAGTGCAAACTTAGATATAGAACTCAAGAAGAAGTATTAACAGTTGCAAGAAAATATAAGGAGCTTGGAATTCATCTTGATGTGATTGTAATTGATTTCTTCCATTGGATTCGTCAAGGGGACTGGGGTTTTGATCCTGAATATTGGCCTGATCCAAAAGCAATGTGTGATGAACTCCATGCCATGGGAACAAAAGTAATGGTTTCTGTTTGGCCTTCTGTAGATAAAAAATGCAGTCACTTTTATGAAATGGCTGATAAAGGACTTCTTGTACGGACGGAAAGAGGAACTACTCAAACTTATGATTTTAACGGCGACTGTATCACTTTTGACGCTACAAACCCTGAGGCGAGAGATTATATTTGGAACGTCTGTAAAGAAAACTATGTAAAATATGGAATTGATATGTTCTGGCTTGATAATGCGGAACCAGATTATACAATTTATGATTTTGATAATTATCGTTATCAGCTGGGTTCTGCCTTGTCTTGCAGCAATATTTATCCAAAGATGTATGCGCAGGCTTTTTATGATGGAATGAAGGCTGATGGAATTAAGAATTTTGTAAACCTTGAAAGATGCGCCTGGGTTGGAAGCCAAAAATATGCGACAGTTTTGTGGAACGGTGATGTTCAATCTACTTTTGAATGTCTACGTGATTCTGTTGTTGAAGGCTTGAACATGGGACTGGCTGGTATTCCTTGGTGGACAACTGATATCGGCGGATTTATGTTTGGTAATCCAGAAGATCCGGATTTTGTTCAATTATTAAAACGTTGGTTTGAATTCGCTGTTTATACACCAATTTTACGTTTACACGGTGATAGAGATCCTCATGATATCAAGCCATTATTAGATAAAGATTACGGTGGCGGATATTTATATTCTGGCAGACCAAATGAAATCTGGAGTTACGGTGATGACGCTTTTGATTTGATGAAGAATCAGATTAAAAAACGTGAAGAATTAAAACCTTATGTTTCAAAATTAATGAAAGAAGCCTCAGAAAAGGGACTTCCGTTAATGCGTACAATGTTCTTTGAATTTCCAGAAGACAAAGCTACTTGGGAGTTAAAAGACCAGTACATGTTTGGTTCAGACTTATTAGTCGCACCTATTCTAACTATCAACACTTATGAACGTGAAGTTTATCTTCCTCAAGGAAAATGGACGAATGTAAATAATGGTAAAGTTTATGAAGGTGGAAAAACTTATACTGTTGAAGCACCAATAACAGAAATACCGGTTTTCCAAAGAAATAAATAATACAATAAAAAAAACTGATTTTCGTTTGAAAATCAGTTTTTTTTATTATTCTGCTTTTATTAATTTTTTTTCTATAAGCTTGTTTATAATAATTGATACAATCTGTTCTGGAGTATTTTCATTTGTATCAATAATCAAATCAACAAACTTGTAGTTATTATTATCTATATTGTAAAATTTCATATAGCGTGAAGTATCTTCCCTATCTCGCATGGCTGTGAATTCTTTAATTTTTTGAATATCACCGCCTTCCCTTTTGTAAACTCTCAACGCCCTTGTTTCATCACTTGCATAAAGATAAACTTTTAAATCAGCTTCTTCCAACATCCAAATTGCAAGTCTACTTCCCAAAACACAAGAACGTTCTCTTGCAAGTTCAACTTGGTGTTTATCAACATATTTATCATAAAAATCATCATTCTTAGCGTTTTGAATAACTTCAGCCAAAGTCATATTTTTTTCTGCAGCCAGTTGTCTGAATGTATAATTAACAAGATTTATATCGAGCTCTTTTGATAGAAGAGTACTTACAGTTGTATTACCGCATCCTGATTTCCCAGAAATTGCAACTCTTAATTCATTTTCAATTTTATACATAATATTTTCCTATTCAATATTTTTACTTTGTTCTCGGATGTTTTCAAGCGAATCCTTAGCTGTAATCACCATAGCCCCAACTTCGGCAAATTGATTCTTACTACCAATCGTATTAATCTCCCGGTTTATTTCCTGACATATAAAGTCAAGCTTCTTTCCAGGAATCGGATTATCTTTGATTTCTGATTTCATTGCATCCAAATGACTATGAAGCCTTACAATCTCTTCATTAATTGTATATTTTACAAGCATTGCCGCAGTTTCACTCATAATTCTGTTTTCATCAACTTTATCACCTAAAAGTTCATTAAATTTAGAAGTAATCTGCTCCCTGAAATATTGCTCCATTTTAGGCTGCCATTCAGAAAAGAAATCCGCACATTCATTTAATTTAGCTAGTTTTCTTTCTAAATCAATTTTTAGGTTTTCACCTTCTCTTTTTCTATCTTCAATAAATTTTGTGAAAACTTTTGTAAAAACAGGTTCAATCATTTTTTGATATTTCTCTATATCATATGATTTGTTGCTGTTTATAACTCCTGGTTGACTAATTAATAATGACAAAGGAATATCTGATGAATATCCTGTAGCTTCAGCAATTTTTTTGATAGCATCCAAATATGACTTTGCAACAGAAGTGTCAGCTGTAATTTGAACATCTGATTCTGTTTCTTTTATCCTTATATAAACGTCAACCTTTCCCCTTGCTATTTTTTGAACAATCAAATTTCTGAAAAAAGATTCCAATTGATTTAAATATGGCGGAAGATTTATTGATAAATCCAAAAATCTTGAATTTACCGATTTTATTTCTACAGAAACTACAGCATCTTCCAAAGAGACTTCTTCAAAAGCATAACCTGTCATTGATGTCATATATTAACCTCTATAAACTATTTATTTTTTTGATAAGAAATTATCAACTATATATTTTCCAATTTTCCAGTTATCACCTGCGCCCATCGTTACAAAAAGATAACCTTTATTACCATCAAGTTTTTTGTCCAACTCGTCTTCTACAAATGATTTAGCATCCATTATTTCTTCATAATAATGAACATTTTTTGAATATTTCTGAGTTTCTTCAAATAAAGTCTTTCCTGTTATTGAAAAGTCAGAAATATTCTCCCTTGCTGAAGCATAAATTTTATGAAGAATAACAATATCGGCACTGCCAAATGAAGATGCAAATTCTTTTAATAAAGCTTGAGTCCTTGAATAAGTATGAGACATAAAATCTATTATAATCTTTCTGTCATGATAAAATTCTTTATATCCATCCAAAGTTGTTTTTATTGCTGTTGGATGATGACCATAATCATCAATTACAATTACAGAATTTCCACTTTTAGTAAAACCTCTGCCGATTATTTCACTTCTTCTTTTACCACCTGAAAATTTCAACAGCCCTTTCTTTATATTTTCTTTGTAATCCATTGGATTCTTGCTGTTTGTTTCCATCAGTCTGCAAACAAGGGCTGTAGCTGCAACTGCATCCAAAACCTCATGATGACCAGGAATTGATAATTCAAGATTGCCTAAAAGTGAAATTTCAAACGATTGTTTCTCATCTTTTAACGTTAAACCGGATATTTTATAATTTCCCTCGGCGCTAAAACCATAAGGTATTAAATTGATATCTGTTCTACGCTTTTTTAATTCGTTTACTGTATCCAAACATCCTTTGTCATCAGCACAATAAATTAAATCTCCGTTTTCTGGAAGTTTGCAGATATAATCAACAAAAGCATATCTTATATCTTCATAATGAGGATAATAATCCTGATGGTCGCTTTCTACACTTGTTAAAATAATTTTTTGTGGACAAAAAGACATGAAATGACGTTGATATTCACAAGTCTCTGCAACAAAACAAGCAGAATCTTTATTTTGTGCAAAATTATCACTTGTGTAGGTGCATTTATCACCAAAAGAATTTATTACAGAACCAGCCAAAACTTGAGAAGGTAAATCTAATTCGCTTAAAATTGTTCCCGTTAATCCGGTTGTACTTGTTTTTCCATGAACTCCGCAAATTCCACAAGAATATGACAATTTGCTGTACTGCCCTAAAGCTTCTGTATATAGAAGGCAGGGGATATTCAACTGAGAGGCTTTGATTAATTCTGGATTTTTATCTAGTTTGTATGCAGAAGAATAAATTACATATTGAATGTCAGTTGTAATATTTTCTTCAGAAAACAAGGTTGGTTTGATTTTAAGTTTATTTAGGATTTCATCTGTATAAAAATGCTCGCTAACATCACTTCCACTAATAATTGCTCCGTTGTGAAAAAATATTTCAACAAGAGCGGCCATTCCTGTCCCTTTAATACCAACAAAATGAATATGAACTCCTGAAAGATTTTCAGGTAATTTTTGATTTTCCATTCTATTATATTAGCACAAATTGAAGTGTAGTAAAAGATATGTTATTTATTTTATACTAATTGATTATAGATTTGATCAGCAAGACCAAAGCCTGCATTTTTTGTTAAGGCTGTAGAATATTCATCCCAAAGCATATCTTCATATGTATCTTGAGCAAAATCGTTCTCTTTACTTTTCATAATTGTTTTACGCATTGAAGAAAGCATCTGTTTTACAAAATAATTTTCAAGTTCCATTGCTTTTTCATACAATTTGCTAGTTTTATCAATTGTTTTGCTTTCAACATGTGAATTAGCCTGGTTTGCAGCAGCTCCCACAGGTTTTGCAGCTTTATCACTTTCTGAAGAATAAAATCCATCAAATCCAGATGTATAGTCACCATTAATTTTTCCATCTTTTAATATTTGAGATGAAGATAATGTTGAAGCACCTGAAATTGATGATTCTACTTTATTTTGATTTTGAATATAATCCAATATTTCATTAAATTTTGCACCATCTTTATTTATACTAGAAATATCAGACTGGAATGCAACATTACTTGATGAAAGTGTATTAGTATTAATTGAACTTATATTCATTTTTATTTACCTACTGTTATCTTTTTAAATTTACTGCTGTACTAAGCATATTATCGGAAGTTTGAACAGCTTTACTACTAAATTCGTATGCACGTTGAGCAACAATCATTTGAACCATTTCGTTTACAACTGATACGTTTGACATTTCCAAAAACTTGTGCCTTGTATCACCAAAACCTTCATATCCAGGTCTTCCTGCAATAGCTTCACCACTTGCATTTGTTACAGAAAAAAGATTATCACCATCAGCTTGCAAACCAACAGCGTTTGGAAATCTATACAATTCAATCTGACCGACTTCAACAGGGTCGTTTCCACCATTTACTTTTACAGAAACAACACCGCTTTGTGTAACATTCAATGTTGAAACATCATATCCTTCTGGAAGTACAATTTCCGGCATAAGTCTTAAACCATTTGATGTCACCATCTGTCCGTTTGAATCAACTTTGAACGAACCGTCCCTTGTATAAGCATAACTTCCATCATATTGTTGAACTCTAAAGAATCCTTCACCGACGATAGCTACATCTGTATCAACACCTGTATTTTGTAATGAACCTTGATTCATTATTCTTTGAGTGGCTCCAACTTTTACACCGGCACCTTGCTGAATTCCAACAGGAGTCACTGTATCTTCTGTAGCTGGTGTTCCTGCCAATTTTACGTTTTGATATATTAAATCTTCAAATTCAACACGCTGTTGTTTGTAACCAGTTGTATTTACATTTGAAAGATTGTTTGAAATTGCGTCTATATTTGCTTGTTGTCCATTCATGCCTGTTGCAGCTGTCCATAAACTTCTTACCATATTTTCCTCTTTTGTTCCAAATTAAAAACTATTGCAATACTGCAACTTTTGACCAAAGTGTTCCCATCATAGAATCTTCAGAAGTAATCGTTTTTTGATTAGCTTCATAAGCCCTGTTCACTTCAATCATCTGAACCATTTCATTTACAACATTAACATTTGATGTTTCTGTATAACCTTGCATAAAAACAGGTCTTTCTTTTCCTTCTGCTATATGTGGTTCACCGGCGATATCATTTGTTGTATACATACTTTCGCCAACTTTTTTCAAATATCTTTCATTATCAAATCTTACAACTTTGAATCTATCAATTTCAGACATATCATCTTGTGAGTAAATAATACCGTCTTCATTAATAATAAATTTATCATCTTCAACTCTGATGTATCCTTTTTCACCTAAAACAGGATAACCGTCTTTTGTCTCCAAGATTCCTTCTTTTCCAATATGAAAATTACCATTTCTTGTATATTTTTCACCATCTGGAGTTTGAACTGAGTAAAATCCCTTTCCACTAAAAGCAACATCAGTATTTGTATTTGTGATTTTAAAAGAACCTTGAGAAAAATCTATGTAGTTCTCATTTGTTTCTACACCAAGACCAAGCTTACCAAGAATTGGAGCCGCATCAGAAGAACCAACTGCTGTTTTATAAACTCCGTCAGCATTTGTACGACGAAGCAATAATTCTGGAAAAGATTTACTGACTGTTATTTCTTTTTTATATCCAGCTGTATCAACATTAGCCAAGTTGTTAGAAATCGCATCAAGCCTATTCTGCTGAGCGTTCATTCCACTTGCACCTGTATACCATCCACGTATCATTTGTTTACCTCATTATAATTATCGGTTTATAAAAATAAATGTTAATAATTAAGGTGAAATTTCTTATGATTTTATGTATAGAATTAAAAGGGATTTAATTTGCAAATTGAATATTTCAGTCATATAATCTAACAAGAAAATTATTTATAGGAGAAATATATTTATGATTACAACTGAAGAACCTAGAGTATTGGCTATTATTCTTGGAGGAGGAAAAGGAACAAGACTTTACCCTCTAACAAAGGAAAGATCAAAACCTGCTGTTTCTTTTGGTGGAAAATATAGAATAGTTGATATACCAATCTCAAATTGTATAAATTCTGGTTACAGAAGAATTTATTTATTGACTCAGTTCAATTCTGCATCTTTACACCTCCACATAACAAATTCATATAATTTCGATAGATTTTCACATGGTTTTGTTGAAATTCTAGCGGCAGAACAAACTCTAGAACATAGCGGTTGGTATGAAGGAACAGCTGATGCTGTAAGAAAGAACTTCATTCACTTCAAGACACAAAAACCAACTCATTATATTATTCTTTCTGGTGATCAACTTTACAGAATGGATTTGAAAAAATTCATGGACGAACATATTTCTTCTGGAGCTGAAGTTACTATTGCAACAACAGCTGTAAACAGAAGTGATGCCTCTGGTTTTGGTATCATGAAAATCGACAGTGAGAACAGAGTAAAAGAATTCATGGAAAAACCAAAAATGGACATGAATATTGATGATTGGAAGATTCCTACAGAAGCTCGTGGTAATCTACCGGCAGAAAAGGAATATTTGGCTTCAATGGGTATTTATATTTTTAATGCTGATACAATGGAAAAAGTATTGGGCGGAGAAAACGAAAAATACACAGATTTCGGAAAAGAAATACTTCCTTTAACAATTGGAAAGATGAAGATCAATTCATACATTTTTGACGGATATTGGGAAGATATTGGAACAATCAAGAGTTTCTATGATGCAAATATCGAACTTACAGAAGCTCAGCCAAGATTTAATTTTTATGATGAAACAGATCCTATTTACACTCATATGCGTAACCTTCCACCTTCAAAAATCAACAAAGCTACATTAAATTGCTGTCTTACATCAGAAGGTTGTGTTATAAGTAATTGTACACTTACAAAATCTGTAATTGGTGTCCGCTCGATGATTAGTGAAGGTTGTGAATTCAACGGTGTAATTATGATGGGCGCTGACTATTATGATACGGAAATTGAAAAGATTGAGACACAGAAGAAAGATGTTCCTCCTACAGGAATTGGCAAAAACTGTAAGATAACTAAAACAATCATTGATAAAAATGCACGTATTGGTGACAACTGCCAGATTGGTGTAAGCGGAAAAACTTACGAAGATGGTGATCACGGTGTATTCTACAGTGCTGATGGCATAATCATCATCAGAAAAGGTGCTGTTGTACCTGCAGGAACAATTATCTAATGGAAAAATCGGATTCATGCTATGACAAGCTTGGTGATTTATTAAACGACGCTATTGAATCCGATGCACTTCCCGCCTCTATTCCTCAAGAGGTTTTAGAATCTTATGATATTCTTGGAGCTGATTTATCAATGAGTGAAGAGAATATCAAATATCTTTATTATTCAAAAATAAATAACAAAAAGAATAATTCAACACCTGTCATCTCTGAATTTAGAAAAGATATAATTGATGAAATGACAAAAGCTTTTAATATAATTTTGAATTATTTATCAAATTCCTCTAGTTTTCGGTGAAGGGTTTTCCTACCAATCCCTAGAATATCAGCTGTTTTAGATTTATTTCCATTATTTGCAGAAAGGTTTGCTTGAATTACAATTTTTTCAACTTCAGACATCGGCATACCAATAGGAATTGATATTGAATTTTCATCTGTATTCTCTTTTATATTCTGAGGCAAATCATCAAGTTTTATTTCTTCCCCAGAACACAAAACAACAGTGCTTTCCACACAGTTCTTCAATTCGCGGATATTTCCCGGCCAAGAATATTTCATCAAGGCAGCAATAGCCTTTGAATTAAACCCCTTGATGTTTTTTTCGTTTTCTATATTAAACTCTTTTAAAAATGAATGTAATAATAGCGGAATATCTTCCTTTCTATTTCTTAACGGAGGAATTTCAATTCTGACAACATTTAATCTGTAGTATAAATCTTGACGGAATTTTCCGTTCTTAACTTCTTCTTCCAAATTTCTGTTTGTAGCGGCAATAATTCTTACATCTATATCAATTGTATTTTCACTACCAATTCTTTCAATCTTTCTCTCTTGAATAACACGCAGAAGCTTTACTTGAGTTGAAAGATTTATTTCACCAATCTCATCCAGAAACAAAGTGCCACCGTGAGCTAATTCAAATTTTCCTTTTTGAATATTATCCGCACCTGTAAAAGCACCTTTCTCGTGACCAAACAATTCGCTTTCAATTAATGATTCAGGAAATGCCGAACAATTTACAGCAACAAAAGCTTTGTCTTTTCTTTGCGACAAGTCGTGAATTGTTTTTGCAGCAACTTCCTTTCCAACACCACTTTCTCCTGTAATCAAAACTGTAGTTTTTGAAGGGGCAACTTTTGAAATTAAATTATAAACCTTGTTCAGCTCATTGCTTTTTCCGACCATTGAATCAAAACTTTGTTGTTTCTTCAATTGATTTTGAAGCTGCTTTTTCTGTTCAGCTAGTTCCCTACCTTTGAGGGCGTTTTTTACAATTTGATTCAAATGGTCCAAATCAAGAGGTTTTGTTAAAAAATCATAGGCGCCAGCTTTTATAGCAGCCGCAGCATCTTCTATGCTGCCGTGTCCTGTTAAAACAATTACCGGGATTGAAGGATTTTCAGTAACAACATGGCGGACAACTTCTTCACCAGAAATTCCATCCATCCTTAAATCAGTTATAACTAAATCAATGTCGCCTTTATTTACTAAATCAAGCCCGTCCTTGCCGTTAGCAGCTTGTTTTACGATATAACCTTCCAGTTCAAAATTGTCAGCCAAACCATTTCTAATATTTTCTTCATCATCAATTGTTAAAATTGTAAATTTCATGATTTTGACCTTCTATGATATTAATTTCTTATCTTTTTGAGGAAGCGGGAAAATTAAAGTGAACGATGTACCTTTGTTTTCTTCTGAATTAACCAGAATTTCACCAGAGAATTCTTTAACTATTTTATAAACCATAGTCATTCCAAGCCCTGTTCCGTTGGCCTTTGTGGTGTAATAAGGTTCAAATATTTTTGATACTGTCGTCTCACTCATTCCGCAACCGTTATCTGTGAGCTTTATATAATATTTATTTTCTTTTAATACACATTTCACACTGAATATTCCGTCTTGCAATTCATTTATATTGGAATTGAACCTTGCCTTTATAGCATAGAGTGCGTTTTGAGAAATATTCATAATCACTTCCCTGAACAATTTCTCATCAATCAATAATTTTTTGTCATTAGTCTTACATTCAAATATTACAGAAATATTCTCTTTATTAAACTCCGGGGTTATAAAATCAACAATATTTTTTATTATCGTGGATGGATTTTTTAATTCCAAAGTAGCATTAACCGGCCTTACAGCAAAAAGGAAATCCATCACAAGGTTATTTAAATGAGTTATCTCTTCATTCACAATGTCAATATGGTCTTCTACAAATTTCTTTGGAGGAAGGACATCATTGTTGTTTCTTGCTTTTTCCAAACCTTTTTGAATCAATTGAATATGAATGCTGATTGCGCCCAACGGGTTTTTAATTTCATGGGCCATTCCTGCCGCTAGATTTGTTAAATTGGCAAGATTTTCCATACGATGAAGTATTACATCCTGATTTTTTTTATCCGTAATATCATTAATAATAATTATCTTACCTTCAATGCTTCCATTTTTCAGTAGAGGTGTGATTGTTATATTTATGAATCTAATCGAACCACCTGATGTTGAAATTGTAAATTCTTCAGAACTATTTGTAATATCTTTTTCTTTGCAATTTTGTAAATATGCCTTTATTTCATCATCTTCTATAATTTCATTAATCTTAAATGACGAACTTCTTATTTCTTCAATATTTGTTGTAAAAGTAAAATAACTAAAGGCGGCTTTATTTATTTGTTTGATGTAAAAACTGTTGTCAAGAATGATGATTCCATTAGATAAGGATTCAAACATAGTGTTGAGTTCTTCATTTTCCTGAATAACAGAATTTAACAAGCTCTCAATCTGTTCATCTGATAATTTTGCCGCTTTCTTTGTCACTCTTTTTACATAGCTATGCATTTATATATATTCCCATTTAAAATATTAATTTTAGTAAGTTCCCTTACAAGATTTTCTAAAGCTGCCAATGATGTTTGATTATAAAGCGTCACATCATCATAACATTCTGCAATTACCTTTAGTGCTTCTTTCAAGGCGGCAGTTCCATTTTCACTGTACATCAATTTCTTTTGTTCCAATATCAACGATTCCAAAAACAACTTGAACTCTATTTTTGGGGTAAAATTTCCACAATTTTTTATTATTTGTGAAAGTTCTGGAATCTTGCTATTGGCTATTGATTGCAAAAACATCAAGGCATTCTCTTTTATTATTGAAGGTTGAACAGGCAGATATGTCAACAAATAATCATTTATATTTCCATTGTAAAATTTATTATGAAATACTTTTTTTATAACTTCATTTTGATCGGTCAAGTTTCTTTCATTAAAATTATAAGTACGAACTCTTGATAATATTGTTGGAATTATTGAATTTCTTTTTGAAGTAAGCAAAATAAAGATGCAATCAACTGGAGGTTCTTCAAGAATCTTTAGCAAGGCATTCCTAACGCTGTTCTGCATTCTGTCAGCATTTTCAATTATTATTGTTTTTTTACCATTTTCTGCCTTTATATGAGCCCAGTTCTCCATATTTCTTATTTGATTTACAGGAATTGAATCATATAAGAACTCACTTTCAAGTTTTTGTGTATTCTTTTCAATTGAATCACAAATCTTTGTCAGCTCCTCAATAGTTGGTAAGTTACGTGGAAAATCTATCAATTCCATGTCTTCATTGATATCTTTGATAACAGAACCAATTTTTGAAAGATTTACATCCCCTTGAAATAAAATTGAATTAAAACGTAGTGTCAGCTTTCTTACACTTCTTAAAAACAAATATCTTGTAGCTGTTAAATAAGCTGCCTTTTGAGAATAAGCTTCACAAAAAGTTTCTTTAGCTGCAGATATCTCCAAAGAACAATTCCTACTGCCCAATAAAAGCATATTTGAATAAGTTAAAGCTTTATTTTGCAAACAAGACTGACAATCACATTGCCACAAACCTTTTTTTTCTGCTTTACAAGCCAACACCCGGCTTGTTTCTAAAGCTGCCGTCAATTTACCACTGGCTTCATTTCCAGAAAATAAAACGGAAGAAGGAAAGCAATTATTCTTGATGTCAGAGCTTATTTCATTTATGGCAGCTTGTTTTACAAGATTTTCAAACATTATGCAAAATTCTCCCGGATATAAGCTTGAGAAGGAGTAATAAAAGGAGCTAAGAATTGAAAGAAATAACTACCATTAAAAAGTTCGTCAGTAGGAATCCATGGTTGAATTCTAAAGATGACAATTATAATTATTACAACAGCCAGTCCTTCAACTATTCCAAAAATAAACCCCAAAGCTTTATCCAAACCTTTTAAGATTTCACCTTCAAATATCTTTGAAATTATTGTCTCAACAATTTTAATCACTAAGAAAATCACAATAAAGATTAATAAAAATGACACGATTATCGACAAAGTATGATTTTTAATTGTATTACTTATATAAAAATCTAATTTCTTATAAAAACAAAAAGCCCCTAAAAGTCCGATAATCCATGAAAGCTTACCAAATATTGCACGAACAAAACCTTTTGCAGTTGCTGTAAAAGCTATAACTAATATTAAAATAATAAAAAAAACATCAATAGGATTAAATGACATCAGCATCCCCTTCTTTCTCTTTTTGTTTTAAATTAATTTCTTCATACAAGATTTTAGCAATCTTATTAGCAGGTCTTACAGTTCCCACAAGGGTCTCTAACTTCTGTTGATATCCGCGCCTTTCATCTTCATCCAGCATTTTTTCCAATGATTTAATCAAGTTCCCACTAGAAGCTTCTTTTCCA
>CAYFND010000044.1:0-14996 GCA_964344405.1 uncultured Treponema sp.
TATTGTGGAGGGGCCTATGCTCCTCCCTTTTTGCACTTCGTCATTGAACTCGGGACATTAATAATAACTTTTTTTTCAACAATGGTAACAATTGGATTTGCTATATATAACGGCATTTTAGGAATTGTTGGATTATCACGGTGGAACGGTTCAATTTGTATTTACTACATTCTGCTTGCAACTATAAGAATTATCCTTTTATTACAAGAAAAAAAGCGTCAAGATAATAAAACAAATCGAAAAGTTTTTATTATATCTTCAATATTGCTTTTAATTTTGAATTTCACCTTGATTATTCCGATTACTATGATGGTTTTAAATGAAAAAGATGTGCTGATTAAAGGAACTGTTCCTATAGTAACAATGGCTGTTTATACTACCTATAAAATCACAATGGCATCTATCAATTTGAGAAGAAAGAGAAAGCTAGACCGGATTCTATTTAGAGAAATACGAACAATAAATTTTATTGATGCTTTGGTTTCAATCCTTTCTTTACAAAATACAATGATAGTTGTTTATTCAACTAGTGAGATAAATGCCATGTTGGTTTTTTCATCATTTTCCAGCGCCATTTTACTAATGCTGATTATCTTTGTGACAGTTTATTCATTCGTAAAGGATATAAAGATAACAAAATAGAATGTGGGGAAAGTTAGAATTGATATTCTAACAGTGGAATAAACAATAATTTACAATTATCAGTTTACATACTTTATGTATTATAAAATAAGAAAAGATTTTAGTACTTAGAGATAGGAATTGTAAATAAACGAATTAGGTAATTTTGTTCCATATTTGATATCCGCTATTCTTTGCGTATTTCCACATTTTATCTAGAATAAGGGAAGTGTAATTTGAAAATTCTTTTTTTACAAATTCTATGTTTGTGTTTTTTATTAACGAATTTCTTTTTTTAAGTTGAAGTAAAAATATTGATGGTGGTAAACGATTACTCTTATTTTCGTTGCAAGAAGGACAAGATAAAACAAAATTCCATAGTTTATCTTCTTTTATAAAAGACCAAGGAATAAAATGATCAACATGAATAGATGTAATATTTGTGTTTTTGTTAAGTTTTTTTCCACAATAAAAGCAATTTTGTTCTTCAAATTCTTTATATAAAACTTCTCTAAAAATACTTAAATCGCTTCTGTGGGGAGTTGCTAATTCAAGTTTTGAAATCACTTTTATAAGTTTTTCTTCATTATTTATTTTTTCAAGAAATTTCGCCCAAGTATAATAATTCAATTTTTCAATATCTGTTTTGTATTTTAACATGAAATTAAATGCGTGTGCATTTAAGAAAATACCTTCTCCAGACAAATTAAATGCATATATTGATGAACCTAAATCTTCATAAAGTGCTCCTATTACATTTTTTCTACAATCATTTGCAACTTGATTTATTATGTCTTGTTTTGTTCTTGATGAAATTGATTCAAAAGGAATGTTTTTTAAATTAGGTTCTTTTTGAATTGCATTATTAAAAATCTGTTCTATTTTTGTATATTTACTTGTCGTACTAACAATCATCTGTCTTAATTCATATTTAACAATCAAATTCCAATAATTTTCTGTAAATTTGGTGAATAAATCTTGATAGGAAATGAAAAGACTTATATCTGTTTTATTTGAAGTATTAAAAAGATTATCCAATATTGATTTAATAAGACCAAATTTGTATGTAGAACGTTTTTTTGAAGATTCAGAAAAAACATAATTAAATAAAGACCATAATTCATCTTCTGAAAGATACTGTGTTAATATGTTTCCTTCTGATTTGTCCCATCCAGCCATATTGTCCTCAAAAACGGACGTTAGTTAACGCATTCATAAATTAATAAACTCAATTTTAATAAAATCCAATTTCTTATTATAACACTAATTACCTGTAAAGTGAATATTTTGAATTCATAAATTGTTGTTTCATAAAACGTCCATTTAAAAGGACATTCTTCATATAAAGATTTTTCAACCTCTCTTGTTTATTGGTGCTCAACTTGTAATACGCCAGTAATACAGAATGAAAATGTAAATGGTAATTTTTGTCCAATCTGTAATCAAAAAATGAAATATTTATGTTCTGATATTCGTCCTGTTTATCCTAAAGAAAGATTGTTATTGGAACTAATAAAAAAACGTCCATTGAAATATCTGTATGATTCTGTTTGGTGTTCAAATAGCCGCTACTACGTAAATGGAAAAACACTAAATCTTTCGACTCAAGATTTTAATGAATCGAATACAGATGAAATAATTAAACAATTGGATTATTTTTCCAAAAGCAATGAAGAAAATAATTTTGAACTATATGCAAGAAAATTCTCTTCAGCAAATAAAAATAGGCTTAATGAAATCAGTGACGAAGCGTTTGAGTTTGTAAAAAATGTTGCAGAAAAAACAGATGAAAATCATCTTGTAATTTCTTTTAGTGGCGGAAAAGATTCCACTGTAACTGCGGATATTGTTACAAAAGCATTAAGTTGCCCAAGTATTGTTCATATTTTTGGAAATACAACTCTTGAATTTGAAACTACATTGTCTTATGCAGAACGTTATAGAAAAAATCATCCTTATGCAATTTTTATGACTGCGAAAAATGAAGACCAGGATTTTATGAAAGTTGCAGAAGATATAGGTCCTCCTGCGCGAATGATGAGATGGTGTTGTTCCATGTTTAAAACAGGACCTATTACAAGGGTTTTAACAAATCTTTTTGGAAATGATCATATAACAACTTTCTATGGAATTCGAAAAGTCGAATCCGTTTCTCGAAGTAAATACAATAGAATTCAAGACGGTGGCGAAGATGTAAAAATTCAAAAACAAACAGTCGCTTCTCCTATATTTTTTTGGAAAGATGTAGATATTTGGTTGTATTTGATATCAAACAATGTTGATTTTAACGATGCGTATAAACTTGGATATGACAGAGTTGGATGTTGGTGTTGCCCGAATAACAATACAAGAGCGCAAGTTCTTTCTAAAATATATATGAAAGAAAAATCTGTTCAATGGAGAACTTTTCTTATAGATTTTGCTAAAAAAATTGGAAAGCCTGATGCTGAAATTTATGTTGATTCTGGAAAATGGAAGGCAAGACAAGGTGGCAATGGGCTAAAAAGTAGTGAAGATGTAAAAATAAAATTCACAAATTGTACCGCGGAAAACCACGCAAAAATCTATAAATTATTACGACCTTTGAATGAAGAATTATTAAATTTGCTCACTCCTTTTGGACGAGTAGCCCCTGAACTTGGTCAGAAAATTCTTAATGAAACTTTAGTTCTTGATTCAAAAACGAATGTCCCGATTCTTTCTGTCCAACCTTTTAATCAAGACGGTTATACATTTGCTGTAAAAATAAAAACAATGAATGTCTCGACTAAAGACCACGAAGATTTACAACGTAAAGTTGCTTATCAAATTAGAAAATTCAATTCATGCAGGCAATGCCTAAAATGTGAATCTCTTTGTACTCATGCAGCAATATCAATTTCTGGTGGGGTTTATCACATTGATGAAAATAAATGTGTACATTGTAAAATTTGTATTTCACAGAAGTATCTAACAGGCGGTTGCATGATGGACAAATATTTAAAAACAAAGGTAGAAAATAAATGAAGTTCAAAGCACATGAAACCTTCTTCATTCGAAAGGGTTGGCTTTCTAAAGGAATGAAAAATATTATTCAAAAACCAGATTTATTTGTTGATAAGAATATAAATCCGATGGATGTTCTAGGGCTTGGTTCCAATATGGTTAAATCTTTGCGATATTGGCTTCAAGTTTCTGGACTCACAGAAGAATACATTCAAGACAAGAAACACTTGCAACGATTAACGGATTTTGGAAATTGCATTTATAAAAATGACAAGTATCTAGAAGAAAGCGGAACACTCCAACTTATTCAATACAAATTGGCTTCGAATAAAGATGACCTTACATCATGGTACTTTTTTTTTAATAAGTTTACTTATCCTGAATTTACTAGAGAGGATTTTGTAAGAGTCTTACAAAACTTTGTTAAAGAAAATGGTGGAGATAGTAAATCTGAAACTTCTTTCTCAGGCGATTTTGACTGCATTATTAATACTTATCTTCCTCGTTATAAAACAAAGCAAGCAGAAGTTGATCCGGAAAACAACATAGATTGTCCGTTAGGAGAAATTGGTCTAATTGATATTGTGAGTAAAAAAAGAGGAGGTGTGACTTATAAAAAGTCTATCCCGTTAATTTCTTCTTTTAATAAATGGATTGTTTTGGCAGTTATTGCTGATAATTCAAATAACAAAACAGAATTGTCTTTAAATGACCTTTTAATAGGTGAAAAAAATATTGGACGCGTTTTTAACTTGGATTCTGTTTCAATGCTTGAATTACTACATAAAATTGAAAAGAGCGAACTGTTAAAGATAATTAGAACTTCGGGTCTTGATGTAATTCAACTTAGTAAGAGTTTTACTTTTGATGAATGTGTAAATAACTACTATGGAGAATTAAAATAATGATGGACTTAATTTCTATAGAAGACGGATTCCAATATTCTGTAAACATTGCCTATGATCTTCATGACGATAAAAAATTAAAATCATTTATTCCTACAAAATCTTCATTAAAACTTATAGAAGACATTCTATTAAGTACAAAAGTCGATTCAACAGACAGAGCCAGAGTTTTAGTTGGCGCATATGGAAAAGGAAAATCTCATATTGTACTTTCAATTCTTTCTTTGCTAAGCGGAACTTCAATTCATAAGTTTGAGAAACTAGAAAAGAAAATAGAGAATAATGAAAAACTAAAGGTTTTGATTCAAAACTATGAACAGAATAAAACAAAGCTTTTGCCTGTCTTGATTACAGGAACAGGAACTAGTATTTCTCAAAATTTCTTACAGGCTTTGCAACGAACTTTATCTGAAAATAATTTACTAGGTTTGATGCCGGAGACAAATTTTAAAGCAGCTATAAAAACAATTGAGCGTTGGCGGTCTGACTATCCTGAAACAGTAACTCAATTCAAAAAAGAAATAGACGAAAATCTTGATAAATTTATTTCTAGACTAAGTGAATTTGAAATTGAGGCTTACAAAAAATTTGAAGAGGTTTATCCAAAATTAACGTCTGGCAGTTCATTCAATCCATTTATAAGTTTCGATGTTATTGATATTTACGAAAGTGTGATAAAAAGTCTAAAAGATGAAACACCTTACTCTGGTATTTTTGTCGTCTATGATGAGTTTTCAAAATATCTAGAAACAAATATTGCATCAACATCTGTAAGTGATACAAAGATGCTTCAAGATTTTGCTGAAAAATGTAATCGTTCTGCTAATAATCAACTTCATCTGATGTTGATTTGTCATAAAGAGATTAGCAATTACATTGATACTCTTCCAAAACAAAAAGTTGATGGGTGGAGAGGTATTAGTGAACGTTTTACACATGTTCATTTAAATAATAATTCTACCCAGACATATGAAATTATTGAAAGCGTTATAATTAAGAATCCAGCGATATGGCAACGTTTCATTTTAGATAACGATAGTAAAATTGAAGAGTTAGTAAAAACTTATAAATCAGATAATACCTTCAATGACATAAATGAAGAGGATTTAAGAAAAATCTTTATAGGCTGTTATCCTTTACATCCATCTTCAATTTATATTCTTCCTCGACTTTCAGAACGGGTAGCGCAAAATGAAAGAACACTGTTCACTTTTCTTTCTTCTCCAGCCTCTGGTGGACTTATCTCTTATTTAATGAATACAACAAACATAAAAGATTATATTTTATTGACTCCAGATATTTTATATGATTATTTTGAGCCATTATTCAAGAAAGAAATTTACACAGAAGATTTGTATAAAACTTATACACTTACATCTGTTCTGTTGGATAAACTTGATACAGCTTCATTAGAAGCTAAAATAGTAAAAACGCTTTCATTGATTTATATATTGGGACAATTTGAACGACTAGAACCAACAAGTACAACAATTCATCTTATTTATAAGAATTTGTATTTACCAACTCAAATAGACACTGCATTAAGTAACTTAATCGAAAAAGAATGTATTGTATATTTGAAAAGAAGCAATAATTATTATTCTCTAAAACAATCTTCCGGAATTGATATTCAAGCTTCCATTGAAAAAATCAAAAAAGAAAATGATTCAACTTTTTCTCTAAAAAATATACTCAGCAATATAAATTTTGAAAAAGCGCTATATCCGCTGGGGTATAACGATGCTAAAGAAATGACTAGATATTTCTCTTTTGTATTCATAGATGAAGATGAAATAAAAGAAGATGTAAATTGGGAAAAGAAAATAGAGAGAATTAAAGGTGATGGTGTTATTTTTGCTGTTCTTCTTAAGAAGAATTCCAGTTTGAAAAATATCCAAGAGGAAATAAAAAAGAGTAAAGATTCTAGTGGACGTTGTGTATTCATTCTTCCAAAAGAAAGTATTGATATTGTTGATTATGCAAAAGAATATCAAGCTGCAAAAGCGCTTTTAGCAGAAGTTGGAGAAGATCAACTTCTGCGCGATGAATATGAAGTTATTATTGATGATTTACAAGAATTATTGAATGAGTTCATTAGTATTTACACGCATAGTGAAAATGGAAAATCTATTTATTTATATAAAGGTGAAAAAGTTGAAATAAAACGAAAAGCGGATATTACAACCTTGCTTTCTAATATTTGCAATGAATATTATGCCAATACTCCTGTAATTATTAATGAATCTATAAACAAGGATTCAATTTCTTCTGCTGCTACAAATGCAAGAAGCAAAATCCTTTCAGGTTTACTTAAAAAACGTTTGGAAAAAAATCTTGGTCTCACAGGTGGTCAAGAACTTGCAGTTATGCGTTCTCTTTTAATCAATACAGGGATTATAGAATTGGATTGTGATGATCCAAAGATAAATTTATTTCCAAATGATAAGAACTTAGTCTTTGTTTTAGAATTGATACGAAATTATATTATAAAAGCTAAAGATTCAAAGAAAAGTTTCTCTGAGTTATATAAACAATTGACTTCAGCACAAAATAAAATAGGTATTCGAAAAGGAGTAATTCCAGTTTATTTAGCTTGTGTATTCCATGAATATCAAAAACAAATAATTTTATATAGTAAAACAACTGAAATTCCATTAACAATCGAAGTTCTCTCTGAAATCAATGAAAATCCAGATAATTATTCAATTGGTTTTATGGACTGGAGTAATCAAGAAGATATTTATATAGAAGATCTTTCAAAGATTTTTGCAAATTATATTATTGATAATGAAAAATCAACTAATACATATGATTATGTTTTTAATGCTATGCGTCGTTGGTATATGAATCTTCCTAAATATACAAAAGAAATGAAAAGTTCTTTTGATGGGAATAAAGTGCCTGAGCAATATGGAACATTCTTAAAAAAACTTAAACAAGTATCTAGTAGTCAAGATTTCTTATTTGTTCAATTAAGAAAAATATTTCTAAACACAAATGAAATATTAAAAGCAAAACAATATTTTGATTCTAATTTAAATAGTGCGATTTCTCTTTTGAAACTGCAGATTCTTAATTTATTTGGAATTGAAAATAATGCATCGGATGTTTCTCTTTATAATGTCTTGAATGAGTGGTCTTTTAAATTAAATGAAAAAGTATGTAATACTGTTTTTTCTGATGGAACTTCACGATTTATAAAACTTTGCAAAAATGAAAATGATTCAGATTCTTATTTCATAAAGCAAATAGCTTTGCTTTCTACTGATTTGAATATTGAAGATTGGAATGATTCAACAATAGAATCTGCAATTTCGAATATTAAAAAATATAAGTCTACAGCGGAAAACGAAAATAATAACAATGTTGATGATGGGGAAGTACTAGATTCTAAATCCTATGAAATAAAATTTGTTTCATCAACAGGTGTAAGCAAAAGTACAAGGTTTGAAAAAGACATTGTTGGTCCTAAGGCTAATATGCTGAGTCGCTCTTTAAAAAGCACAATTGAAGGAATGGGACTCTCTGTTACCGACAGCGAAAAACGTCAGGTGCTCATGAACTTGCTTCTTGAAATGTGCGGAGGTGAAGAATAATGGCCTACTTTGACAATGCCGCAACCACTTTCCCAAAACCGCAAGTTGTCTATGATTTTATGAATTCCTTTTATTCCAAAAATGGAGGGAATGCAGGAAGGGGCACTTATTCAGAATCCATATCTTCAGCGGCCTTGATAACTGAAACAAGAGAAAAGCTTTTGGAACTTTTTCATTGTCCAACTTGCCAAATAATTTTTACACCCACTGCAACAATTGCTTTGAATATGATAATCCAGGGGGTAATTAAAACTGGTGCTAAAAATATTTACATCTCACCTTTTGAACACAACGCCGTAACAAGAACCCTGCATTCATTTGAAAAAAACGGTCTTGTAAAAGTTCATACTCTTTCATGTGATTCTGATTTTAATTACGACACAGAAACCATTAGATATGACTTTGATAACGAAAAGCCGGACTTAGTAATTGTAAGCCACGCAAGCAATGTGTTCGGATTGATTTCGCCTGTAGAAGAATTATTTGCTCTTGGTAAAAAATACAACGCTGTAACTTTGGTCGATATGGCTCAAAGTGCTGGCCTAGTTGATTTGAGTTTGAATAATGACAATTTTGATTTTGCTGTTTTTGCAGGCCACAAAACTTTATACGGTCCAACTGGAATTAGTGGTTTTGTAATGAAAAAACAGTTTGACCTTCCATGTACATTATTTGGTGGTACAGGATTTGACAGCAGCAATCAAGACATGCCTTCTTCACTACCAGAAAAATATGAGATGGGCACACAAAATATTTTGGGAATTGCAGGATTAAACGCCTCTCTTAATTGGATTCTACAAACAGGAATAGAAACCCTACGCAAAAAAGAAAATGACAATCGACAAAAACTAATTGCCATATTCAACAAATACGATTTTGTAAAAGTAGTCGGAAACAAAGAAGCTCAAGATTATGCAGGCATAGTCTCAATATTATTAACCGGCATCCCAAGCGACAGCGCCGCCAACATTTTTGCAGAACAAAAAATCAGTGTAAGAACCGGCCTTCAATGCGCCCCATTGGCACATAAGTTTCTGGGTACTTTCCCCACCGGCACAATTAGGTTCAGTGGCAGTTGGTTTACGAACGAAGAGGATTTTATGCAGTTGGAAAAAGCATTGGAATATATAGAGGATAATATTTAAGGAGATGTGGAGAAATGATTGAAACAAATGGGACAAATTTAAAAGATATAGTAAGCGAAATAGAAAAAAACACTATCCTATTACCAGATTTTCAACGAGAGTTTAAATGGAAAGATGAACAGATGCAGAAAGGAATTATCTGTTCAGTTCTTGCTCGTATGCCAATTGGAAGTATACTAATATTAAAATCAAAAAATGATGAGTATGCTTGTAAAAGAATTGGTTCAAAGAATAGTATTCCAAATTTTCAAAATAATTGTGAAGTAAACTTTTTACTTGATGGACAACAACGACTTACTGTATTAGCCAATGTCTTTTCTAATGTAATTTTTGAGGGAATAAGTGGCTATTCTGAACTTGCCAATCCCAATGCATTAAAACGACGGTTCTTTTTGAGGATTCCAAGATGGACTCAATTATTTGAATCAGATGATATAAGTGATTTATTCGGTATAAAAAAACTTATTTTCCCATTAAAAAAACCAGATAGTGATGAACCTGATTTCTTAACTGAAACCATAAAACCTTTTATTGAATGTGCCTCATTTAATGTAAACGATAAAACACCATATAATCCTAATAGAGAACTTGGTACGGCTTTAGATAATTATTGTATAAACTTTGAAACAGTGTATTTAATACCGTTGTTTTTATTATCCCCTATAGGTAATTGCCCTGGCGCAATTCGGCTCAGATTTGAAACTATAACAAGAAGTATAGCAGATTCAGTAATTGATGAAATTATTGCAAAGTATGTGAATCAATCGTCAGAAGAAGAGAAATTTAAAATTCTTTCAATATTGTATGATAAAAACATTCCCTCAAAGATTGATGAAACTAGTTTGAGAGCTGAATTGGAAAACCGGAAAAGTGAATGGAATATGAATATTATAATATTCCTAGATACTTGTGTCGGTAAGGCAAAATTGAACCAAATAATCGTTACTGAAAAAAATAGAGCTAGAGCAATTGATATTTATGAAAATCTCAATAGAGGTGGAATAAGTTTAAATACATTTGACTTAATCATGGCTAAAGTAGCAAAAGAAAGTAACGAGAATTTTTACAAACGCCTAATAAAAAATATTAAGAAAAGTAAGAAACAGGATTATCCAAAAATTATTCCTGACCCAATTGCAAGGTTATTTAGCAACGAGTCAGAATATAATGCATCTGAAAAACTCTTTGTTTATAATGAAAGTAAGAATGAGATTTCAGTAAAATATACAGATGCATTTCTCAATGTCGCTGCACTTTGTTTTTATAATGAGGATCTAAGTTTTGATAAAGCAAAACTTGAAAATATCAAAAGAGAAAGCATTCTAAATATTAATTCCAAATATATAAATGAAGAATGTGAAAATATTTGTACTGCCCTTGATAGAGCGTTTTTCTTTTTCAATATTCGTTGTGGAATTAGAAATATCAATGAAATAAATTATTCATTAATGATAACCATCGTAGCAACGATTTTTATGAATGATAATTTATTCAAGGATAAAAATGTTCATGATATTCTCGAAGCCTGGTATTGGGCTTCTCTGTTTTCCGGTGAATTTGATACTGATCAAAACACTAAAGCTATTTCATCTTTAAAATTATTAACTCAATCATTTTCCAAGAAGAAGAGTGTTAATAAACTGGAATGGTTAAAAAAAATAAGTGATTCGGTTTTTGCAGACGGTAGTAATTTTGCCAGTAAAGAATTGTTATTAATGGAAAGAGCAAAGTATGACAAACTACCTAAAGGTTCATTACGTAACTTTGTTTGCGAATATTTCTTATCTAAAACGTACAAAGATATGTTTGATGATGAGAAAGTAATAAGTGTTTTTGTGCCTGATAAGTTAGAAGCTCATCATCTTATTCCTCTAGGCTCTATAAAAGATTCCTCTCAGATAGATACAGCAGATTTAAGAAACAATAATGCTCATATATGTAATTCCCCATTAAACTTTGTTTTTATTACTCCTGAAGCGAATAAACAAATATCAAGTAAAGAACTTCCATCTTATGCAAGAGATCTACTAGCTGAAGCAAAATCTTCGTTAGGAATACCTACAGATTTTAACGAAACATCTTTTAAGGCAAAACTTAATGATTCCAAAAATGAAAACGAAAAAGAAGATTTTATCAAATCTTTATTATCCAATCGTTTTGAATATATTAAGGGTGATGTGAAATATCGTATTTCCCAATTATTAGGTAATCTATGACTTACCAAACCTTAACCCTAAAAAAAGAATATCGCTCACCAAAAGATGATGTAGTGCAAGATTTCTTTAATCCTGTTCTTTCATGTTCCAAAATCTACAAGCGTTCAGTGGGATTTTTCTCTTCTACGGCTCTTGTTGAAATTACAAAGGGCATTGCGGAGTTGGTTAAGAATGGCGGTAAAATTCAGATTGTAGCTTCTCCAAAATTAAGCGATGAAGATATAGAGGCAATAAAACTTGGTTACGAAAAGAAGTCTGAAGTTATAGAAAAAATATTACTTGGTGAATTAAAAGAAGCAGAAAACATCTTTGAAAATAAGAGGCTGAACTTGCTCGCCAATCTTATTGCAAACGGTACGCTTGAATTGAAAATAGCTTTTACAGATACTGGCAACTCAATAGGAATCTATCATGAAAAACTCGGAGTCTTTGAAGATTTTGAAGGAAACAGGATTGCTTTTGACGGAAGTATGAACGAATCAAAAACTGCCATGCGTTACAATTACGAAAGTGTAAATGTCTATTGCGACTGGAATCCAGAAGACAAAGAAAGATTCGATAACAAAACAAAAGCCTTTGAAAACATCTGGAACAACACCGAAAAAGATTTAAGAGTAGTCGACTTTCCAAATGTAACACAAAAGATTTTAGACAAATACAAGAAAGCCGACTTGCAACCTTCTGATTATGAAATAGATAAAGTGGAATTTGAAAAAACTAAAGAGAATACATTTAATATTTCAGAATCAGATGTGAAATATGATGTTGGAGATAAGAAAAAAGTAACTAATGAACCTAAAATGCCTTCTTGGCTCTCTTTACATGATTATCAACAAGAAGCAATCACTAATTGGCATAAGTCAAATTATCATGGCATATTTGATATGGCTACAGGTACTGGTAAAACATTAACAGGATTGAGTGCTCTAGTAGATTTATATACTTCTGAGAAGCAGAAACTATTTTCGATTATTGTATGTCCGTATCAACATCTTGTAGAACAATGGGTAGATGACATTAAAGAGTTTAATATCCAACCGATAATAGGATTTTCAAGTTCGCCACAGAAAGATTGGAAAGAACGATTAAGAAATTCGATTATTGATATTCAACTACCAAAACTAAATAAGAACTTTTTTTGTTTTGTGTGCACAAATGCAACATTCTCCTCTCAGTATGTGCAGACTCTGATAGATAAAATAAGAACACCTAAATTACTGCTTGTGGATGAGGCTCATAATTTTGGGGCTCCTTATTTATCAAAATTATTGAAAGATTCCTATAAATATAGATTGGCACTTTCTGCAACAATCAGTAGACATGGTGATGAAGAAGGAACTCAAGCGCTTTTCGATTTCTTTGGTGAAAAGTGTATTGAATATGATATAGAAAGAGCGATTAAAGAAAAGTTCCTAACGCCTTATAAATACTATCCTGTAATAGTCACTTTATCTGATGATGAGTTAATTCAATACAAACAATTTTCAAAAGAGTTATCTAATTATTTGATTAAAGATAAAAAAGGGAAAATGAAACTTTCCAAAGCTGGTCAAATTATTGCAATGCAACGAGCAAGAATTGTAGCTGGTGCTGCCTCAAAAATCACTAAACTAAAAGAAGTAATAAATCCCTATGAAAACGCTGCACAAATACTTGTATATTGCGGTGCCACTACAATGATTCAAGAGAATAACGATATATCAGATTCTGATGAAACTGGAAAAAGACAGATTACAGTTGTATCAGAATTACTTGGTAATGAATTGAATATGAAATGTCATCATTTTACTTCAAATGAATCTATACAAGAACGAAAAGAAATTACAAAAAGATTTACAAATGGAGAATTACAAGCTTTAGTGGCAATTAAATGTCTTGATGAAGGTGTAAATATTCCATCAATAAAAACAGCTTTTATTTTAGCAAGTACAACTAATCCAAAAGAATATATCCAGAGAAGAGGCAGAGTCCTACTTTTATCCAAGGGAGAAGAGTTTGCTGAAATCTATGATTTTATAACTTTACCTTATGAACTTAATGATATTTCTTCAAGAACAGAAGGCGAAATAAAAGAAGTTTTATCTCTTGTAAAAAAAGAATTAGTAAGAGCAAAAGAATTTTCAAGAATTGCACTAAATAATTTTGAATCAGAAATTGTTTTAGATTCAATTCAAGACTCATATGGAATAAGTAGTTTGAATATAAAAGAGGAGGATGTTTTTAATGATGAATGAAAACGAAGAAGGAATGACAAATCTTGATAAGAAAAAGGTTGGCATAATTATGCATCAAATAATTATCCAAGAAGTGAATAATTTAAAGACAAAAGAGAAATCTGACTCTGCAATGGCAAAAGAAATACAGAAAATTATTGAGGAGGAAGTTAAATGTTATTAAAAGAAATTACATTAAAAGATTTTAGGCAATATATAGGTGTACAAAAAATGTCTTTCTCAGAAAAAGAAGATAAGAATATTACTATAGTAATAGGAGAGAATGGAACCGGCAAAACAACATTCTCACAAGCGTTTACTTGGTGCCTATATGGAGATACTGATTTTTCAGATAAGAACTTATTGTGTAAATCTACTGCACAAAATATGTCTCCAAATACAGAAGATACAGTATATGTCGAATTAAAATTTACTCACAACAGTACAGATTATGTTTGCAAGAGAGAGCAAATTTATTATAAGGATTCTAATGGTATTTTAAAATCAAAGAATAATTGTAACTTTAGCATTTCATATAAAGGTAAAGACGGTCAAGAAGAAAGGATCAGTCCAAATCAATTAGAAAGTACAATAAATACTATCTTGCCTAATGAATTATCTAGCTACTTCTTCTTTGATGGAGAAAGAATCAAGGATATGGGTAAAGCAATTTCATCAGGTTATTCAAAAGAATTTCCTGAAGCTGTAAAACGATTATTAGGTTTGTCAGCACTTGAAAAGGCTCTGTATCATTTAAATGATTCTCATAATCAGAATTCAGTTTATAAACTATATAATAAACAAATTGATGCTTCTGGAAATGAGGAGTTAAAAAACATTCTAGCTAGAATAGAAGATGAGAATAGTAAAAAAAATAAAAGAGAAGAAGAAAAAGAAAAAGTTGTCACTGATATAACGTCTCTAGAAAGACAAATAAACGAATTGTTAGAGAAACAAAAAAACTTTGCTAATTTAGAGTCTAAAATAGAGAGGAGAGAATCCTTACAAAAAGAGATTAGTGAAAAAGAAAAAATTCTAAATCTGAGTAAGAGTCAATTACTGAAAAAGTTTTCTAGTTCTAGTTATAATTAAAAAAAAAAAAAAATGATTAATGATTCTGTTGATTTATTAGGGAAGGCGGATGTTAAAGATAAAGGAATTCCATATATTCATCAGAAAACAATAGACTATTTAATAAAGCAAGGTAAATGTATTTGTGGAAATTGTATACAAGAAAATACTGCCGAATATAACTCTTTAATGGAATTATTAAAGTTTATTCCTCCAAGCCAAGCTTTATCCTCTTTAATAAATG
>CAYFND010000045.1:0-8495 GCA_964344405.1 uncultured Treponema sp.
AAAGTAAAATTGCCCTTTTGGTTGCTGTTTGACCTGCATTGTCAGAGTCAAAGGACAAATAAACTGTATCCGCAAATCCTTTAACCATTTTTATGTGGTCTTCTGTTAACGCTGTTCCTAAAGGTGCTACGGCATTTTCTATTCCACATTGATGATAAGCGATACAATCCATATAACCTTCACAAAAAATTACAGATTTAGTTGCTCTAATAGCATTTTTTGCAAAATTAAAAGCGTACAAAGTGTCTCTTTTTTTAAATTGTGGTAAATCTGATGAATTTAAGTATTTTCTATCATTTTCAGTTTGTGTGTGTAGGATTCTTCCACCTAAAGCGACGATTTGTCCCCTTCTATTAAAAATTGGAAACATCAACCTGTCTGAAAAAAAAGAAATATCAGGGTAATTTTTAGAGAACAAACCGGAATCTTTCAAGAAGTCGTTGCTGAAGTTTTTTGATAATAGGAATTTTTTAAGCCAATATCTATCTTTTGGGGAATAACCAAGTTTGAACTTTTCTATAGTTTCTAAGGTTAATCCTCGTTTTGTTATGTAGTCTAAAGCTAATTTTCCTTGTTCTGTTTCTAATAAAAAATAATGAAACATAGTTGATGTACGTTCATATAATTCAATATATTTATCAACTTTATTGTCTTCAACATAATCATCAGGTTTTTGATTGTCATCATATGCAAGCTGGATGTTGGTTCTTTTAGCGAGCATTTCTATAGCTTCTACATAGCTAACCTTTTCTATTTCAGTAATAAACTTAATTACGTCCCCTGATTCATGGCATCCAAAGCAATAGTAAAATTTCTTGTCACCGTCAACGTGGAATGAAGCTGATTTTTCATTATGAAAAGGACAGCACCCCCACCAATCGTTTCCGCCCCTTCTTTCTAGCTTTGTATAATCACCAACGATAGAAACGATGTCTGATGCTTCCCTTATTGATTCAATTGAAGTTTTTGATATAAATCTTGCCATTATTAACTACTTTTTAAGATTTAAATTGTGATTAACTTTATGTTGTTCAAATGTTTCTGTAAAGACATGCCTTCCGGAAGATGAATCAACTACTTGAAAAAAGTAATAATTTGTTTTTGGTGCATTGATAGCTGCTGATAAAGCCACTAAACCAGGGTTTGATATAGGACCAGGTGTAAGTCCTGCCCATTTATAAGTATTGTATGGATTATCTATCTTTGTATCTTCAATGAGTATTTGCTCTGGATGAGGTTTGTGTTGAATTTCTGTGATGATGTATTCAATTGTAGCACAAGAATATAAACCGATGTTGTTTTTCAATCTGTTCTTAAATACACTTGCGATAAGTGGTGCTTCATCATCAACTTGATATTCTCTTTCTACGATTGATGCCAAAATAACCATGTCGTTCAATTCTGATTTTGATAAATTTGAAGAACCTTCAATCGTTGAAAGTTTGTCAAAAAAGTTATCAACCATTATTTTTATTATTGAAGGAACTTCCATTCCTGATGTGAAAAAATATGTATCTGGAAATAAATATCCTTCTAAAGATTCATTGTTAATTCCAAATGATTCCACAAAAACCTTGTTATAACAAAAATCGACAAACTCTTTTTGTGAGCATACGTTGTTATTTTCTAAAATCTCGCCAATTTTTGTAATTGTTAGTCCTTCTGGAATGGAAACTTTAATATATTCTTGCAAACCTGATGATAGAGTTTTCATTAGTTGGGGATAAGTCATATCAGATGTTAATGTGTATAAACCGCTTTTTAAAACAAATTGATTCTCACCTTTTGTGTTGAAGTCAATTAATTTTGTTAAAAATGGATATTTTGCGCAAATATAGAAAAGTCTGCTGTTTTTGATGATTTTTTCAGTCTCCATTAATTCTGAGACTGAATAAACGCTTATTCCTGAAGGAACGTTTATTTTAACGGAATAAGCCTCTTTTTCTGTGGTTACCGGTTGAACTTCGTGGAATAAATAAAAAGCTGAACTCAGAATTATCAAGAGAAAAAATATTATTATTGTAAGAAAAAAATATCTTTTTTTCATGAATAAAATTGTCTAACCTCTTCTATGGATAGTAAATCGTAAATAGTATCTTCAACAACTTTGTGAAATTTTTCAAGACCCTCTGGTAGAGTTTCTTGGTTCTTTCTTAAAAATTTTGCCAATAGTTTTATTTCTGCAATTGAAAAAGTGTAATCAACTGAAGTATTTTCTATTTCATCTTCTTTCATAAGTTTATTTCCTGACCTTCTGTTGCTAGGTAAATATTAATATCAGAATGGTTTATATATTGTGCATACCATCTTGCAGCTTGTAGTATTGAATTTAACTTTTTATCATCATATGTGATTTCGTGGTGAAATAAATAAACGTTTTTGATATTCCAATAAACAGCAAAATCTATGGCGTAACAAAAAGCTGAATGCCCCCAATTTTCTTTTCTGTAAGCTTCTTCCACGGTGTATTGAGAATCTAAAACAATACAATCTGCATCTTTGAATACAGCATTTGTTTTTTCATCTTTTAGAAAATCTTTTGCTTTTAGTTCGACATCAGTAGCGTAAACAAATTTTTTATCATTACATTCAAAAGCATAACCATAAGATCCCCCTGGATGAGACATTTTACAAGTGTTGATTGTTATTGAATCAATTTTTATTGGAGTGTTTTCTTCCATTTTGTGAAAGTTGATTTTTTTTGTAAAAGTTTCAAAAGGTACAGGATAATATGGAGAAGCCATTTGATTTTTTAAGAAGTCTTTTGTTTCAGCTGATGATGAATAAATATCAAATGAGGATTCTAGATCATAAATTGCATCAAAAAAAGGAAGTCCTTGAATATGATCCCAGTGAAAATGGGAAAAAAACAAATTATAATGCTTGTTTTTAGGAAGATTTCCTTTTTTGCCAAGTACGCTTATTCCGGTACCGGCATCCAGAATTATTTCTGTGTCTTCATTTTTTATTTCCAGACAAGATGTATTTCCGCCTGTAGTTCCAAATATCCATGTAGGTAGTGTTGAAACAAATTGCGCTCTATTTTCTTCACTTTCTAAGTCTGATGGTGTTATTCTTTGAATAACGGCCATTATTTTTGATTGTATTTGATGTGGTAATATTGGAGTTGGTAAAGAACCTCTCACTCCCCAAAAATGAATTTTCAATTTTATTCCTTTATCAAAGAATTAATCACCACGGGTTTGTTTGATTCATATAATTCAAGTTGTGATTTAATTGTCTCTATATTATAAATAGTTCCGTCATCAATACCTGGACAATCTTTTTTTTCATCTATCCAAGATTTGCTATTTTGAAGTATTTTTGTCCAGAAAGGATATGTAGAGCATTGTATAGGTCTTGATTCATAAGCAGAACAACCTTTGCCTTTTTCCCACAAAATACATTCAAAATCATCTGTTTCTTCCAAACTTAATACTAATGTATTATTTTTATAAGGAACAATCCTGCAGTATTTATCAACGAAGTCATTTAGTGTTAAATTAAACCTTGCACAAAGCTTTGTCAAATCATTTTGAGATAGGTATACGTAACCGGGTTCGCCACAACAACAATGCGAACATCTTTTACAAGAAAATTTTAATTCTTTGTTAATAAAATCTAAACTACAACTCATAAGACAAAAAAAAAGAGTTAGATTAATTCTAACTCTTAAAGTAAGTGGGGAGTTAAGGATTCGAACCTTAGAAGACGTAAGCCAACAGATTTACAGTCTGTCCCCTTTGACCACTCGGGAAACTCCCCAGAAAAGCTGCTTGTAGGATTTGGACCCACGACCCCGAGATTACAAATCACGTGCTCTACCAACTGAGCTAAAGCAGCATATTTTCTGCTCGATAATTGCTTATCGAATGTTTGTAATATTATATATTTTTGTATTTTTAGTCAATAGCAATATTAATTTTTTTCAAGAATTTTTTCAAAAAGTGGTAAATATTTATTTTTAATAATATCACTCCATGAGAAATTCTTATGAATATATAATGTTGCCTTTTGGATTAATTCTTTTATTTTATCTGGATTATTATTTTTTAGTTGGATAACTTCCTCTAGTTTGTTGAATAAAGAATCGTCATTGTTGTTTAAATATAAAAAACCTGTTTCATTATCTATGATTTTACATAATCCGCCTGTTTTATGGGCAACTGGTAAAGTTCCGTATATTTGGGCAATAAAATCTTCCAATCCGCAAGGTTCAAAAAAACTTGGTAAAGCTATAAAATCACAAACAGCACTAGTCAGTCTGGCAACAATTTTGTCATATCCATTAAAAAAAACGACTTTTCCTATGTATGTTTCTGTTAACTCTTTTATTTTTGTTTCAAGAGGTATTTCACCTTGTCCTGTGATGATAAACCTAATGTTGGTGTTTGTTTTTAGGATTTTTGGAATGGCGTTGTATAAAACTGTAATACCTTTCTGGCTGGTTATTCGTCCGTGATATGCGATAAATGTTGTGTTTTCGTCTGTGTCGTTTATAAAACCGTATTGTTTGTTTTCTTTTGCAAATGATAAATCTTTCATTTTTTCTAAAAGGAACTTTCGGCATTCATATTTGCCGTTCAAATCTAAGTTTTCTGGATTATACGAAAATGGCAGGTGGGAAGAAATTTTGTCTTCTGGATTATACAAGTCAAAATCAATTCCGTTTGTAATTCCTATAATTTTACAGTTATTCTTATAAAATATTGAAGCAAGCCCTTCCGTTTGTTCATCATTGTTTGGATTGACCAATTCATTTGCGTATTGCTCTGAAACTGTTGTTAAAATAGCAGATGAATTAAAAGAAAGAAAAAAGGGTTCAACTTTTTTATTGTTAAGTGAATTTGTTAATAAATCTGTATTTAAATTTGTGTAGAATTGAGCGTCTTTTAATGATTCAAAATTATGGTGGTAATAAGGACCTGCATTGTGAATTGTAACAACACATTTTGTGTTTTTATATAAATCATATTCTTTTAGAAATGATGGAATTACGGCTGTTGAGGCATCCTGGCAGTGGACAATGTCTGGTAATTCTTCTGATGATAGAGTGAGCCCATATTGAACAACTGCTTTTTGAAATAGAATGTCTTTGAATAAAGCGTCTTTGTGTCCAGTACCCTTTTTATTTTCTGGATTTAGTTTTTGTTCAGAACCTGTATAAGTGTAGATTCCTTCTTTTTCACCGAAGGCTTTATGATTTATAAAAACTATGTTGAATTCTGGATTGTCAAAAATTGCAGTGCTGTAATAAACTTCCTCATCATTGTTACAAATATGAACTGATGTTTTTTTTATGTTTTTTTGAAGGTTCTTAATGTGAGACCAATTGTTGCATTTGAAAACGGGAGTAAATAATGTAACCTTGTTTCCTAAGTTCTTAAAACCATAGCATAAAGCATAAGTGACATTCTTAACGCCACCCGCTTCTGCAATTCCTGCACATTCCATGCTGACATTCCAAAGATTCATTATTAAGTCCTATTTTACAAAATCAGGTCTGAGTTTTTCAGCACCATTTAGATAAACATTTTTCTTTGTTAGATTCTCATCTGAATATGTTGTAATCATTACTCGAATTACATTTTTTAATCCATTTTCAATTTCTGCTTCTTGGCAACAAAATAAGGCAACTGAAGATACATCTAAAACAGGATTTCCCTTTCTTAATGCAGCCGCAGGATTTAAAACTGTGATTTCTTTTGTTATTGAAAAGAAAATTGAAATTAAATCATCCGCTTCCAATTTATTTTGAATAAATATTTGATTGCATAATTCGCAAACATTTTTTTTGATATCATCTTCAGTATTCAAGGAACATATAGCTCCTCTAATGGCTTTTACCTTTTTCATTGTATTTCATCCTGCGGTTGAGTGTTGTTTTCTGTTGAGCTGTTTTGCACTGTTGGGGAATTCTCTTTTAATGGAGCTGTTTGGTTTGTTAGATAAGTGCTTTGTAGTTTTCTAAACAACTCAAAATCTGGAATTTTAGAATCTGTCAGGGCGAACACGGCTATATTTATAAATGGAACCTCTCTGTATATTTGCATTTCCTTTGTTATTTCATCTCTTCTAACGTATTCAACCCTAAATGATTTTTTATTTTCCGATTCTTTCAAATAATAATCAGTGGCCATTTTTGCCACCAAATCTGCGGCGTTATTTAAATATGAATTCAAATCCTCTTGGTTTGATATAATGTTTTCTTTTAGTAAGTCAATAACATCTTCGGGAGAATATGTAAGGGAGATTGAATAAGTGAATGAATAGTCAAAATTATCAGCTGTATTTGCCAAAGAAGAATAAATATTTCCAGAAGAGCAATTTCCACTGATAGTTTTAGTTGTGTTTACAGGATTGATTGAGAACGTCTTTATTTGAGCGTTTGTTGGTAGAAGGAATTCCCAATGCCAAGAAAACTCACCGGGAAGGATTGGTTTTTCGTCAATTCCTCCTGTTTTTGAAACAAGAACTCCAAACGAATCTGGTTTTACCTTAAACTGAGTCCAGCCAAGGAAAAAAACTGTTCCTGTAAATAAAAGTAATATAATAATAAAAATATTTTTCTTCATAGACTAATTCACCGCTTTATAATAATATTCCAATATATCAATTAAGATTGAATTAGTTCAAGTAATGATTTTAAAAAAGAAGTTAATAAGTAAAAAATCAGAGTCTCTTTTTGTGTTGTACAAGTTTTTGAAGATGATTTTTTTTGCAATTCTTTTTTTTAATTCATTTTTATTATGTTTGTATATTTCTGGTAATTTTCAATCTTTTTCAACAGAATCTCAAAGCCTTATTTTATCAATTCTTTCACACTCTTCTATTTTTTTAATTCTTTTTGCTATTTTGATGATAATTGGGAATATTATTTTTATAGTAAAAGGTATTGTTTCAATTAAAAGTAGAATCCTTTCTATGTTTATTTATTTTATGTGTTTGATACTTGGAATAGTGTTCATGGTTATTTCTGAACTTGTTATTTTGGCTTCCAAGGGATTTTAGCTTTATTGATTTTTTTATCTTTGTTCAATTATAATCTTGGAAATGTTTTCTTTTATTCATCAAAAAATTAAAATTCCTCAAATATTGTTAAAAATGAATTCTATATTCAATAAATCTGGATATGAAGCTTATCTTGTCGGAGGAGCTGTTCGTGATATTTTTCTTCATAAAAAGCCTTCTGACTGGGACATTACAACAAACGCCACACCTGAACAAGTTATAAAACTTTTTAAGACTGTAATTCCAACTGGTATAGCTCACGGTACTGTTACCGTTCATTTTATGGGTAAAGAAATTGAAGTCACAACTTTTAGAACGGAATCTGATTACAGCGACGGCCGTCATCCAGACAGTGTGAGTTACACGGGAAATATTAAAGATGATTTATCTAGAAGGGATTTTACGATGAATGCCATTGCTGTGGATTTAAAAGATGGTAAAGTTGTTGATTTGTTCAAAGGCAAGAAAGATATACGGAAAAAAATAATTAGAACAGTAGGAAATCCTCATGAACGCTTTTTGGAGGATGGTTTGCGCCCTGTTAGAGCTATCCGTTTCTCCTGTCAATTAGATTTCTGTATAGAAAAGTATACATATTTAGAAATATTCAAGGATGAAGTATTAAAAAAAGTATCTTCAATTTCAATTGAAAGGTTTAGAGATGAATTTGTAAAGATATTAAAGTCAAAAACTCCTTCAATCGGGTTAAAATTGATGGAAGAATGTGGAATTATGAAAATATTTCTTCCGGAATTTATTATTTGTAGGAATTGCAAGCAAGGTGATTATCGCGGTTTTCATAAGTTTGATGTCCTAGATCATTTGTTTTATGCTTGTGATGGAGCTCCTCAGGATAATCTGAACGTTAGATTGGCGGCTTTATTTCACGATATTGGAAAACCTGCTGTACGTAAAACAGAAATGACAGAAAATGGTGAGAAATTCACTTTTTACAACCATGAGGTTGAAAGTGAAAAGATTGCGAAAAAAGTCTTGACCTACTTGAAATTCCCAAATGTTGTTGTTGACGATGTTTGTCATCTTGTGAAGCAGCATATGTTTCATTATGAAAGCAATTGGACTGATGCGGCAGTAAGGCGCTTTATTATAAAAGTTAAGCCTGAATGTATTGATGACTTATTCGATTTAAGGCTTGCTGATATTTATGGTATGAATAATGTTCAAGTTGTTTGTAATTCATCAACCGGTGACAATTTAGTTGAATTTAAGAATAGAATTGAAGAAATAAGCAAAAAAAACAACGCATTAAGCCTGAAAGATTTAAAAATCAACGGTAAAGATTTAATACAATTGGGAATTGAACCCGGTAAGTCTATAGGTTTGGTATTAAACGAACTTTTTAATGTTGTTGTGGAAAATCCTGATGAAAATGAGTATGAAAATCTAAAGAAAATAGCATTGAATTTTTACGAACAAAATATAAAGGTTAAATAAAAAAGCCATAAAGTGAATTATTTATCTAC
>CAYFND010000045.1:8505-14618 GCA_964344405.1 uncultured Treponema sp.
ATGGCTTTTTAATATTTAGATTTTAATAATTAAATCTCCATATTCATGGCTCTTCTAACTTCTTCAAGTGTCTTAATACCGATTTCTCTAGCTTTTTCAGCTCCAGATAAAAGAACTTTCCTAATATAGTCAGGATTTGATTCCAGCTGTCTGCGTCTTTCTCTTAAAGGGCGTAATTCTTCATTTAAAGCTTCTGTAAGTGTACTCTTTAAAAGTCCGCCGCCGCCTTCACCAATTCTTTCTGCAATGGCAACAGGCGACTCACCTGTACAAAGAGAAATCAACATCAGCAGGTTGGCAACTTCCGGTCTGTTTACAGGATCATATGTTATGTTCCTGTCTCCGTCAGTTTTTGCTTTTTTAATCATTTTTGCTGTTTCATCTTCTGTACAAGAAAGCATAATTGCATTTCCTCTACTCTTGCTCATTTTTTGACCGCCATCCAAACCTAAAATCATTGGAGTTTTACTCAACAAAGCTTGTGGTTCTGGGAATACAGGTTCTTTGCCAACACAGAATTTGTTGTTAAATCTGGTGGCAATAGTCCTTGTCATTTCAAGGTGTGGAAGTTGGTCTTTTCCAACAGGAACTAAGTTTCCTTTACAGAAAAGAATGTCACAAGCTTGGTGGACAGGATAAGTATACATACCGGCGTTTACATTTTTTAATCCGGCTGAAATAATTTCTTCTTTTACTGTTGGATTTCGGGAAAGTTCTGCATTTGATACAAGTGTTAAGAAAGGAATCATCAGTTGATTACATTCAGGAACATAACTGTGAGGATAAATAATAACATCTTGTGTTTCTGGATCAAGTCCGGCTGATAAATAGTCAATAACAAGTTGCTTTGTGTTCTGACTGATTTTATCAAAAGCATCATGATCTGTTAGAACTTGATAATCAGCAATCAAAATCATTGTTGGAACACCCATCTTTGCCAATCTAACCCTGTTCTGCAAAGAACCAAAATAATGTCCTATGTGCAATAAACCTGTAGGTCTGTCACCTGTTAAAACTCTATATTTTTTTGGATTTACAGATAAATCTTTTTCAATAGCCTTGCTCTTTTCTACAACTTTTTCAAAACTCTTGTTAATATCTGAAAATTGGATTTCGTCACTCATAAATTATCCTTAAAAATTAATTCTTATGTATAGTAACATATACTTGTTAAGTTTTCAATTAAGACTTAATAACAAGGATTATGATAAAATATTGAATAAGATACATAATGAGTTTATAATTAAAATCTATGAAAGCTGTTAATGTCTTCGAAGATTGGCTTGGAAGTTATTTAAATTTTGAAAAAAATCCTCAGAAAAATATTTTTTGGTTAGATACAATCGATTTTTTATGTAAACGTTTTGACAATCCTCAAGATAATTCGCCGTGTTTTCATGTTGCCGGTTCTAAAGGAAAAGGTTCTGTTTCAAGAATGATTTCTGCTATCCTTGAAGAAGCTGGTTTCTCAGTCGGTGTTTATTCATCTCCTCATATTGTTGATTTCAGGGAGCGTATAAGCAAACCTAATTCATTTTTTAACGAATCTGTTTATGAAGAAACAGTAAAAGAACTCGTTCCAAAGATTGAATCAATTATTCCAGAAGATTTACCTGGAGGCAGACCTTTAACTTGGTTTGAACTTGTTACAACATACGCTTTTTTATGCTTTAGAAGGGCCAAGGTTGATTGGTCTGTTTATGAAGTTGGAATGGGCGGACGTTTGGATGCAACAAATGTGCTTCGTCCAAAATTATGTTGTATAACTCCAATTGAATTGGAACATACAGAATTTCTTGGTAATACTCTGGAAAAAATAGCTGGTGAAAAAGCCGGAATAATTAAGAATTGCACTCCTGTAATAATTGCACCCCAACAAAATCAAGTTATCAATGATGTATTTATTCAAAAAGCAGAAGAAAAACACGCACCTTGTTATTTTATTGATAAATTAGTTGATAAGATTGATTATAATTTTGATAAAAATACAAAAAAAATGCACATTTCAATTGAGAGTTCAATTTTTTCAAGAACTATTAATGCAGATTTATCTTTATTAGGACAAATGCAGGCTCAAAATGCAGCCCAGGCTTCAATTGCTGTAAAAAAAATATTTCCAAACTTGGATGAATCAATAATTGAAAAAGGTTTGGAAAAAGCTTTTCTTCCTGGAAGATTTGAAATAATTGCCAATCCTTATTGTTTTGAAGGTATTCCGTCTTTGATTTTAGACGGAGCCCATACAGTAAACAGCATCGCTCTGACATTAAATACATTAAAATCTCTTTTTGGTGATAAAGACATCAATTTGCTTTTTGCTTGTGCCGCAGATAAGGATATTGTCCATATTGCCAGTTTGTTCAAAGATATTTTTAAACATGTCTATGTAACAAGACCTGGTGAAAAGAAAGAAAGCAACCTTGAAAAAGAAATTGAAAGTTTTACAAATGCAAATATTAGTTTTCAGTCATGTGTAGACTATATTCAAAGTATAAAGACTGCACTAAAAGAAAGTTCAGAAAAAGGTGAAATTCTTTTAGTTACAGGTTCTTTTTATTTGATTGCTGAAGTAAAAAAATATTTGGCAACAGTTGTAAAATAGTTCTAGATAATGATTTTTTCAACTCTTTTTGAAATAGATGTCATAACTTCATAAGAGATTGTATTGCCAATTTCTGCAAGTGTATCCGCGGTGTTTAGAGCACCGCTTTCTTTTGGACCAAAAATCAAAGCTTTATCCCATAAATGAACAGATTTATTATCCTTGCCGATATCAACCATACATTGATCCATGCAAATTCTACCGCGAACAGGATAATTTTTTCCGTTGATTGTTACACATAAACCAGGTGAAAATCTGCGTAAAAGGCCGTCTGCATATCCGATAGGTAAAACGGCAATATCTGTATCTTCATTGCAAATCCAAGTCCTACCATAAGAAATAGATTGACCTTTTGTAAAATGACGGATAGCTACAATTTTTGTTTCCAGAGACATTACAGGCTTTATATCAAATTCAATATTTTTGCTTGATAAATATTCTTTTGTCACTTCATCAGGATAATAACCATATGTAATAATACCTGGCCGTACCATGTCAAAATGAACATCTTTTCTGTTTATTGCAATAGCTGAACTTCCGCAGTGACAAATGCCGGGATTGATTCCTTTTTCTTTTATTGAAGTTATAGCTTTTTTGAAATTATCAATTTGTTTGTTTGTAAAATCTACACTTTCTTTTGAAATTCCGTCGGATGTAGCAAAATGAGTACAAGTGCCTTCTAGATATAGATGTTTTGAATTGTTTATCAATTCGGCTTGTTGTCCGGCTTCATCTGGATAGGCGCCAATTCTACCCATACCTGTATCGATTGCTAAATGAACTGGAAATTTTTCATCATTAGAAAAATGTTTATTTGTAAAATCAATAAGAAGTTTTATATATTCTTCAGAAAAAACTAAAGGTGTAATTTTATATTTAAAAAGTTCTTCAAACTCTTCTTCAACACAAAGACTTAACAATAAGAGTTCTGCTTTTATACCTTGATCCCTTAATTCAACAGCTTCACCAACAGTGGCTATTGCAAATTTATTTATTCCCAATGATTGGGCTGTAGTTGCAGTTAAATAGGCGTTATTTCCGTATCCGTCAGCTTTTATAGCAATACACAAGTCTGTATCTTTTCCGACTACTTTTTTTATCTGTTCAATATTATATTTTAGATTGTCTTTATATATATACGCTCTAGTACAACGATTCATGATTTAGATTTTATGTTTATAATCTTTTTTTAGCAATATCTTATTGTAAAAAAACAACATAAATAATAATATAGTAATATTATCAAAATGTAAGTGGTTTCCTGTTATGAAAAAGAATAAAATTGTTTATTTATTTGCTTTGGCTTTTACTATTGTTTCTTGTACTACAACAACGTCTATGAATGAAAAAGATGGTTCTCAATCTGCTGAGAAAAATGAGATTTCTTCATCAAATATAATTGAAAAGGAATCTAATAAGAAAAATCAAAATGTTGATATAATCATTCAAAATCAACCTCAACAAACAATATCTGGAAATAGTTTTAAATCATCATATGATTTACTAGTTGTAGATGACGACAATTTACCAATTGAAAATCTATCGATTACAGCTTCTTATCCATCTTCAAATAAAAATGGAATAATTAGTTTTAAAACTGAGACATTAATTACTGATGAAAACGGAAAGATTTCTTTCTTGCCTCCTAAGACTTCATTTGCTGTAAAATCTACCATAACATTTTATCCAACGCCTTCAAATACTAGGGCTGATAGTGTAAAATCCGCCATGAACAATAGTGTGTCTGCATCTTGGAACGTAAGGTCGAACATTATTAACAAAGGTGCGGTTTTATTTATTTGGAATTATAGTGAAAATAATAAGCCGACAAATAATTCTTATGAAATTTTATCTCAGCTGAGAAAAGATGGCGTTTCTATGGTTGGTAATGCTCCTGTAAATGAAACATCTTACATCAATTCTGATTCAAAAACTTTATTCAAACAAAATTATGAAATCATTGAAAACACATTTGGTTATTTGATCGCTGGTACAGTTAAGTTTGTTAAGCCTGTAGAAAAAGTTGATACAGCTTACAGTTGTACTCTGGTTGCTGATTTAAAATGTATTGATATGAATAATGGAAATGAGTTGCTTTCTTTTTCTGTAACAAATACTTCTACTGGAATTAATTGGAACGACTGTGTTACAAAATGTAGAAATGAACTTGCTGTAAAAGTTTGTGACGAAATAATATATAATTTATAATCTTGGAGGAAATATGATTTATACAGATACTCGAGATAATTCTGTACAAGTAGATTTTAAGACGGCAGTAATGTCTGGAATGAATAAAAAAACAGGTGGTTTGTTTATTCCGCAAGAGTTCCCAAAACTTGATAAGTCTTTTATTAATAAAAATCCAGAATCCTCTTTTAGAGATATAGCATTTAATATGGCAAAACCTTATGTTGAAGGTGAAATTTCTGATGAAGACTTGGCTTCAATTATTCAAAATGCTTATCCATTTTCACCAAAAATTGTTCCCCTTGATAACATTTCTTATGTTTTGGAATTATTTCATGGTCCTACATGTGCTTTTAAAGATTTTGGTGCTAGATTTATGGCAAGAACAATGTCTTATTTCAATAGAAATGAAGACACTCCCCTGCATATATTAGTTGCAACTTCTGGCGATACTGGTAGTGCTGTTGGAAGTGCTTTCCACAATGTTCCGGGGCTTGATGTTACAATTTTATATCCAGATGGAAAAATAAGTCCACTACAAGAAAAACAATTGTCAACATTTACAGGAAATGTTAGAGCGCTAAAAGTAAAAGGTACTTTTGATGATTGTCAGAAATTAGTTAAAACTGCATTTACAGATGATGATTTAAGGGCAAAATTAAGACTTTCTTCTGCAAATTCCATCAATATTGCAAGATTATTACCACAGAGCTTTTACTACATGTATTCATCTTTAGTTGTAAGAAATAGAGCTGTTTTAGATAATAAAATAAGCGACCCTTCAATTATCATGGTCGTTCCTTCTGGTAATTTTGGAAATTTAACATCAGGTTTGATTGCAAAAGAAATGGGAGCTCCAATTGCGGGATTTACAGCTGCTACAAATTCAAACAGAACTATTCCTGACTGGATTGCAACAGGAAACTACAATGCAAGGGCTTCTTTGGAAACATATGCAAATGCGATGGATGTTGGTGCTCCAAGTAATTATGAAAGAATTAAAGCTATGTATTCACTTGATGAAGTTAAAGAAATGTTTGCTTCTTACTGGCTTGATAACGATGGAATTTTAAAAGCTATACAAGCTTGTTATGATAAAACTGGATATATTATTGACCCTCATGGTGCTATTGGTTGGAAGGCTTGGGAAGATATTAAGAGCGGTAAACTTGAAGATTTGATGAATGGTAACAAGAATGATTTTAACAACCCTGGTTTAACTCCAAATGTTCCTCAACGGGGAAAGAGCGTAGTTGATAAAAAGGCAGTTGGTGTTATTCTAGAAACAGCTTCTCCTGCTAAGTTTGGACAAGTTGTAGCCAAC
>CAYFND010000045.1:14628-14931 GCA_964344405.1 uncultured Treponema sp.
CCAATTCCTTCTCGTCTTGAAGAAGAAATGAGATTACAAGATAGAGCTATTCCAATGAACAATGATTATAATCAGTTCAAAGAATGGTTGGTAAATACTTTGTAGAAAAGTTAAATAAAAAAGGTTGCAATTTAATAAAAAATTGCAACCTTTTTTTTATACTGCTAAAGTTTATTTAACTGCTTCAAAAATGATATCAGCAATAAAGATTATAGCAAGAATCCATGTTACAACAGGAATATCTTTAGCTTTTCTACCTGCAATTTTACATACAACGTAAGAAATAATACCCCAAGAAATACC
>CAYFND010000046.1:0-6900 GCA_964344405.1 uncultured Treponema sp.
ATAACGTCATATTTTCTCATAACTTCATCATAATCAAGATATTCTGATGTTATAGGCTGTAATTCTGGACCAACTTGTGCATATGGAGTAAGTCCTGCACCTTCGTCTTTACCACCATTGATAGCGTAAAGTAAAGCTTTTGCTAGGTTAGCACGAGCTCCGAAGAACTGCATTTCTTTTCCTGTTTGAGTTGCAGATACACAACAACAAATTGAATAATCATCACCCCAGATTGGACGCATGATATCATCGTTTTCATACTGGATTGAAGAAGTATCAATAGAAATCTTTGCAGAATATTTTCTAAAGTTAGCAGGAAGTCTCTTTGAATAAAGAACTGTAATATTTGGCTCTGGAGAAGGACCCATGTTTTCCAATGTGTGCAAGAAACGATAATCATTCTTTGTTACCATTGAACGACCGTCTTGTCCAAGTCCACCAACTTCCAATGTTGCCCAAATTGGGTCACCAGAGAACAATTGGTTGTAAGATTCAATACGAGCAAAGCGAACCATACGGAATTTCATTACCATATGATCTACCAATTCCTGTGCTTTTTCTTCTGTTAAAGTACCTTTCTTCAAATCACGTTCGATATAGATGTCCAAGAATGTAGAAATACGTCCTACAGACATAGCGGCACCGTTTTGTGTTTTAATTGCAGCTAAATATCCAAAATATAACCACTGGAAAGCTTCTTTTGCAGTTGTAGCTGGTTTTGAAATATCAAATCCATATTCTGCAGCCATAGCTTTAATTCCCTTAAGGGCTTTAATTTGTTCTGAAAGCTCTTCACGAAGACGAATAACATCATCAGACATTGTTCCGTTTCCGCAATTAAGTTTATCAGCTTCCTTCATAGCCATTAAGTAATCAATACCATAAAGAGCGATACGGCGGTAATCACCAACAATACGACCTCTACCATAAGTATCAGGCAAACCAGTTAAAATGTGAGCTTTACGAGCAGCACGAATCTCTGGAGTGTATACTTCAAATACAGCGTCTGAGTGAGTTTTATGATAATCAGTAAATACTTTATGAAGTTCTTTGTTTGATTCATAACCGTACATCTGAGTTGACTGTTCAGCCATTTTGATTCCACCAAAAGGCATAAATGCTCTTTTTAATGGTTTGTCAGTTTGAAGACCGACAACTTGTTCCAAATCTTTTCCATCTTTACAGATATATCCAGCTGGATGAGATGTAAGACCTGTAACAACATCAGTATCCATATCAAGAACACCAGTACGTTCCTTTCCATCTAATCCTACACATTTTTTGTTATGTTCGTCTTTCTGTAATTTTTGAAGTTCATCAAATAATTTCTTAGTAGCAGTTGTAGGACCGCTTAAGAATGATTCATTACCATCATATTCTTTGTAATTACTCTGAATAAAATCGCGAACATTAATTTCGCTTGTCCATAAACCTTTAGGGTTAAATCCTTCCCATTCAGTTTTCATTTCCATTTTTCAACCTCGAAAATTTAATATATATTAACAATTCTCTATAAATTGATGTCAGCATATAAACTTTCTATGAGCTATATGCCAACAACCCAAAATTATAATAATACAAAATATCCGTTCTTTCAAGTTAATAAAGACCTAATCCTTACTTTTGAAATTATTCAACTTTGTAATCTTTACACTTTTATTATATTTACAATTTGAATAGAAGTCAAGTTATTTTTCAAAAATAACTATCTAAAACAGAATGACAAACCTGCTTTCACCCAAGTTTCGCCACCAAATTCACAATTGAGTCCAAAACCCTTTGCAAAAAGCCAGTTGAAACCAACTACAGGGTCAACAATAGCTTCCCAGTTGCTACAAACAACGTTTCCATAATAAATTCCATACACTTGTGTCAAATATTTTACGCCAGCTTTGAATCCCACGTATATATCCATTGACTCAACAGGAAGGTGAAAGTGATATTTCATCGTTGTTCCAACAGTTGCTATTTGATTTGTTCTTGAATATTGAAAATAAGTTCTATTTGGATAAAATCCAACACCCATTGTATCAGTATATTTTGAAAGACCTGCACCTGCATACATTCCAAATGAAAATGGCAATTTCCAAATTTGGGAAATCACATCAAAACTAGCTTCCGAGTAAGGTAAAAACCAATTCATTGAAGGATAAGCATAAATATTCTTATTAAACAAGTATTCATGAAGACCTGCATCCACATTTACAATGACATCACCAGATTTTAAATCTGAAGCATAAGTACACCATACATCAGACCACTTGTACTCTTTTGCAAAAACAGTTGTTGATAATGACATCAACATGGCTGTTGCCAAAACTAAAATTTTTTTGTTCATAACATCTCCTAAATGAATGAATGACACATTTCTGCCAAATATTCATTATTTTCTTAAAAATAAAAAACATTAGAAATTTCGATTTCTTTTATTTAATTATTTTTGTTTTAGAGTATGAAAATTATATCAAATAGAATTAAATGTCAATAAACAGACGCTTACCAGTTATTTTTCAAACGTATATCTTTCCTTGTCTTTTACAATTTCTACATTCGGGAAGCCGTTTTGCATCAAATGTTCTTTAAAGAAAGCTTGAGGTTCTTTTTCTCCATGGACTAAAAATATTTTCTTTAATCTTGAGGTATCTATACTCTTAAGCCAAGAAGTCATTTCACCGTAATCCGCATGAGCAGAAAAAGCGTTCAACTGTTCAATCTTTGCATTCACTTTATAGAAATCACCAAGAATCTTGACTTCCTCTTCACCATCTTTTATACGTCTACCGAGGGTGTTTTCCGCCATATAGCCAACAATCAAGACTGTATTATTTGGATTTGAAATATTATTTGCAAGATGATATAAGACACGACCGGCTTCGCACATTCCATCTGCACTTATAATAATCATCGGTCCATCTTTCTTATTCAATTTTTTTGATTCCTCAACACTTGTTATATAAGAAAGGGAATTAAAACCGAATGGATTTTTATGGTGTTTAAGAAAAGCTTCATTCACCTCATCATCGTAACATTCAGGATGAACTCTGAACACGCTTGTAGCGTTTGTTGCCATTGGGGAATCGACATAAATTGGAATAACGGGGATTTTCTGTTGGTCTGTCAACAGATGCAAAGCAAATACTAGCTCTTGAGCCCTTTCAATGGCAAATGACGGAATAATAATTTTTCCTTTTTTAGCAACAGCTTCCCTTACAATTCTTTCCAATTCCTTCATGGCAAAATCACGTTTATCATGAAGTTTATTTCCATAAGTTGATTCAAGATAGATATAATCTGGAGCAGGAACATTTATAGCGGGATCTCTTACAATAGGTTTTCCGTTTCGTCCAATATCACCTGTATACAAAACCCTCAACTCTTTATCAGGATTCTTTTTATCCGGATTGATAGTGATGTTTGCAAAGGCTGAACCTAGAATGTGGCCTGCATCAAAAAATTCCAGCTGGATATTTGGAGCGATAAGCATTTTTCTGTTATATGAAAGCGATACAATCTGATTGGCAGTTGCAATACAGTCTTTTTCATTATACAAAGGACGCCATGAAAACGTGCTGCCCTTTTTTGAAGCTTGTTTTGCCAAAAATTCCGCATCCCTTGCTTGAATTCTTGCGCTATCCATCAAGATTATATTTACTAAATCCCTTGTAGCTGGAGTTGAATAAATGTTACCGTCATATCCTTTCTTCGTTAAAACCGGTAAGAGTCCGCAATGGTCCAGATGTCCGTGAGTTACAACAACAGATTCAAGATTAGTCATATCTATATCAAACTGTCTATTCTTTTCGTCAGATTCGCGTCTCTTTCCTTGAAAAGAACCGCAGTCAATCATAATCTCCTTGCCATCAACATCCAAAATATGTTTTGAGCCAGTAACCTCTTCTGTAGCTCCCATAGAATATCCAGTAACCTTCATATATGCTCCTATTAAATGTATAAAACTTGTCACGATAACTTATAAAACAAATTATCTTGTTATGGTTATTATATGTTAGCTTCTATTATTTCACAAACTTTTTAACTTTTTTTTATTTTTCTATATAATATAATTTTTATTTAACGATTTTTGAATCCGACTTTCATTTCTTATTGCAAAACAAACTTAACATAAGTTGATATTTTATTGATTTACGTTATAATTATATATCAATTCAAAATCATTCTTTATTTTGAGTTTATTTTATAGGATTTTATTTAAATCCTTTTAAAGAGGTTTTTTTTGTATTCACGTCAGTTGCTTCCACCTCCAGAACATATCATTCAAGATGGAAAAGCTAATTTTGGAACATATCTAGGTGTTTCACCAAAAATTGATATACGTGGGATGAAAGCTCCTTATGCAGGAATTCCTGTTCCTTCATTTTTATCAAATATCAGAATAAAAAGCCGACTCGTTTATGTTTTTTCTTTGGACAACTATATTGGAATCACAGAATTCTTTGATTTTAAAGTTTTTGGATTAGCTGAAATTACACTTTGGAATAAAGAGAAGAACACGAAAAGCGCATATCACACCTTTATGTCTACAAGAAAACGATTTGTTCCAACAACAACAGATAAAGGCATTTGCGTTAGCTACAGAAAATCAAGATATATAAAGATTTCTTGGGGAAAGGAGCACAAACACCATTCCATGACTTTTAACATTCAAGGTGATTCTGCAAGACCCGATGCAAAAGGATTCTTTATTTCACAAACAAAAGATGATTTTCATAATGATGTAATGTTTGTAAATCCGTCTCCAACTTCATCAAGATGCTCAGCAACTTGGATTTCCACAATGACAATCAACGGAAACATCACTGTTACAAAAAGGAAAAATCCTGTTCAAGAAGAAAAAACTACCAATTCAACAGCTCCAGACGGACTTGGACTGATGACGCTGAACAGAACTTACTATAAAGTTCATTCAAAATCAAAGATAGCCTATGGAATTGGAATTTCCAACGATAAGAAAATCACATTTCAACTTCAAACATCAAATCTAGACGCAGCAAATCCAGATAACTATAACAACAATATACTTTTTGTAGATGGAGAACCAACAATTCTACCTTCTGTATACATGACACATCCATTTGGAATTGAAAAAAAATGGATTTTACAAGATACAGAAAGCATGATTGACTTATCTTTTACACCAATATCTTGCAGTTATAGAACTCTCAACATAATAGCACTTAGAACTTCATACATGGATATTTACGGAACTTATGACGGCGTACTCTTAACAAAAGACGGCGAAAAGATTGTTCTTAAGAATTTCCCCGGAATACTCTATAAAAATATGCTTAGAATGTAATAAATCATTAAGGATACAATTATGGCAGATGAAATTAATAAAATTGCAGACTGGGAACCAGGCACTCTGGATAAAACAAGAAAAAACATAGGTAACATCGACGAAAAAGAAGCCACTACAATGGCAAAAAAACTTGGCGGCGAAGTGTATTATGAACGAACAACAAATGCAAAATCTATTAATAACAAAAATACAAATACAGGACGTATTGTGAGAAAAACAACGGAATCGGAGTCTAGTAATTCCTCAAATATGGCTCAAATGCAGAAAAAGAAGAATAAAGAGGACTTACCTCTAATTTCTAAAAAAACAAATTCACTGATTGATAAATTGATGATGTCAAATGATTATAGAATCAAACAGAACCTTGGATTTTTTAATTTTATTCGAACTTTGCAAAAAAACGGCACAGAAAAACTAAATCCAGACTTTTATAATTCTACATTAAAATTCATGATTGACCACATGGAAACATTTATTACAGTTATAAAGACACTTATTCAGATTGCGCCGGCAACTTATAAATCAAAAATAATCAACAAGAATGATCCTAAATTCAAATTTCTTCGAATGGTTGCTTCTTGGACAATGCAAGGAATTAAAAAAGAATATGCGTATATTCAATATCATAATCAAGAACAACTTCTAACTGTTGATTTAATACCAATTGTCAGAGCGATTTATACACCAATAATCACAGTTTACTATTACGGAAGCAATAAGATTCCAAAGTTGATAAAGGAAATTTATGCAGATGAAGCTGAATATCCAGAAGCTCCACAAGACAAACTTTCTGGATTTGCTAAGCAAGCAATTACAGAATGGCTGTTTATTGACACAGAGATAATCAAAAAGCTTTATCCGTTGTTAATGCGCATGTGTTCAGATTCTTATGAACCTTATCCATCTTTCTTCACCACAAAAATAGCTGATATCCTAAAATTTACAAAACTTCACAAATTTGACCTTCTTCTTCCAGAGAAAAAAGTTGAACAACCAAAAGAGGACAAAAAGCCAACAGTTCAACCGCCACAAAAAGGCATAAAGGATGGAATTGTTCAGACAGGAATAAAACTTCTTGACCAACTCTTTCCTCAAGCTGGATTTAACAATTTGGAATCACACCCGGATTTATATCCATACTTTCAACCTTTATACAAGTTTGAGGACGGATTCAATATGCTTTCCGCAGAAAATCCTATTCAAACAATAATGGTTTTACTTCATATTATTGAAGACTGTTTTCAAGGATGTAGGAATATAAAATTTGTCGTTCCTGAAACAACAAAACAAAATTCAGATTCAATATCCAGCATCCTTGACGATTGGTCTGCTTACCGTGAAGATTTATTCGACAGACTCTATTGCGAACCTTTACAGGATTTGGTTAATACTTTGTATTCACAAGCAGATTATGATAAAACTCAAATTGGAAAAAAAGTTATTACATCATTGTTATGGCAGACAACTTATCACTATCTACCAAATTTCAAATTCGACCAGCTGATTCTTGAACATCCTGTTGACAACAGCAAATACAAACCTTTATTCCACAGGACGGACTTTGCAAGAAAATATCTAAC
>CAYFND010000046.1:6910-10131 GCA_964344405.1 uncultured Treponema sp.
TTCTTTGATCAAGTACTTTGTAATGACATATAAAAATCCAAATCTAAATGGGTTGAGTATATTGGATACTCCGGGATTCAACTCTAATGATAGTGAGGATCGTGAAAGAACAATTGACGTAATCAACGAATGTGATGCGGCTGCAAAAACAAAAGGCGAAGTTAAATTGATTTCCAATCCATGGGATCATTATCATTTTGACATTCAGAATGAAGTTTCAAAGAGAATCGATGTACTTTTGGGAGCGCAGAATAAAACTGCAACAACAAGCGCTACTAACGCAAACTTGTTAAAATATACGCTTTGTTTTATTGCCGTTCTAGACTGGTACATAAATAATCCAGAAAGTCCTGCCTATACAACAGACCCAATGCACATCTACAGAATTTCGCCAGCTGACGGCAAGCCTCTGTTTTCTGTTCCAACAAGGACTGACCAGAACAAACTTTTTGCAGATGCAATTAAAGCAAGCTACCAGAAAAAGGCAAAGTAAATTAATAAAAATCTGGATTTGACATAAAAGTCATGATTCTTTTTGATAGAGGATGAGGAAAAGACAACTCGCACGACTGAAGCATCAACCTTTCCCCGTCTTCGCATCGGCCATACCAAGTGTCGCCAACTATAGGAATACCAAAACCGTGTTCATCACTGCTGGCAAGACGCAGTTGATGTGTCCGCCCTGTTCTTGGTGTAAATTCAACACGTGTTACAACTTTCCTTCTTCCTGTTTGTGGATTTTTAAAGTTCTCAATATTCAAAATCCGCCAATCTGTAATTCCCAACTTTCCATTTTCAGCGTCGTATATCTGATGAGGACGGTTGTCTACATCCAGCCTGAATTTCAACTTCATCGTTCCACTTTCAGCCTGCGATTCCAAGAACTCAGATTTTTTCATTAAATTTCCATCCAAAAGGGCTATATATTTTTTATGAACTTTTCCTGTTTCAAAACTTATCCGCAGATTCCGTTGAGCTTCCTTTGTAAAAGCCAGCACCATCAATCCTGAAGTTTCCATATCAAGACGGTGAACAGAAGGCTGCTCAATACAATAAGGAAACAGTTTCCGCAACCGGCTTACAATGCAATCCTGCTTATCTTCGCCACGGCCAGGAACAGATAAAAGTCCGGACTGTTTATTAATGACAACAATGTCCTTGTCTCTATAAATTATGTCCAACCCTAAAATCGAAGGCAAGATAAAGCCGCATCTTGATGAACAAGGTGGATACGATTGACCGTCCACCCGGTTACTTGAATCTCTGCCAAAAAAAACCTCACATAAGCTGATGACTTTGTAATTTTTACTAAAGGCGTAATTCAACAGTTTGGGAGCGCAGCAATCACCCGTTCCAACAGGTGGCAATGTTCGTCTTGATTTTATGATTTCATTAAGAGTAATTGTCTTATTGTCAAATTTGTAAAAGGAATAATCAGAAAAATACGCCGACAACGATTCTGTTGTAAGTTTCTTCCTTTCCTCTTTTAATTTTGCAATCTCTAATTTTTGATTTGAATCTGTTTTATTGATTTTCTCTGTGAATTCATGAATCGCCTTGTCATTTTTGCAAAGGCTTTTATAAACAATTGACTCACTTACAACAGGCGGAACAATTATGTATTTTATTCCATTAATAATATATTCGTTTTGATTTTTATAGCTTAATTCCTGACTTATTCCAGAAACAGTCTGAAGTACAATCCGTGAGGAATCTTCATTCGAACAAACCATAGTTCCAATCATAACTCCGTGCCCGTCTCGTTCTTCACTGACATTCGCACTATGTTTTATTGAAACTACATTTTTTTCTATAAACCCGATGAGCTCTTGGCAATAATGAAATGCCAATTCTTCTGGAAAAGGAGGAAATAAGGCCATTTTTTGAACTTAGTGATAATTTCTTGTTTCTACAGTTCCATCTGATTTAGCAATGAAAACAATAGGCTTGTTTTTGGTGAAAAGTCCGTTCTCTACAACTCCAACAATAGAATTGATTTTATCTTCCATTTCTGGAACATTTATTGGGTTTTCCCACAAACAGTCAAGGATTTGGTTTCCGTTGTCAGTTATTACAGGACCAGCCTTTCTAACGCCTTCACGTAAAACACAATCTGCACCAAGAAGGTTTAGGGCCTTTGTAACAGGAACCCTTGCATCACCAATAATTTCAACAGGAACTCTGAACTTTGTACCAATATTTAAAACAGATTTTGACTCGTCACCAATAACTACAAAAACTTTTGAATTATATTCAACCATTTTTTCTCGTAGATGGGCGGCTCCGCCACCTTTAATACAATTACATTCTGTGTCAACTTCATCAGCGCCATCAATTGCCAGATCCAAAGAGCCACCAATTGCTTTATCATTCAAAGTATAAACTGGAATTCCCAATTCTTGGCAGGCGTTTGCAGTTTGAAAACTTGTAACAACAGCCTTTATATCGCTAATTGTACCTTTCTGCAGGTGGTATGCAACTCTTTTTACTGCAGGAATCGCTGTTGAACCTGTACCCAAACCAATTTTCATTCCAGAAAAGATTCTTCCTTTCTCTACCAAAGTATCTACGGCAGTATTTGCTACCAAAATCTTCTGTTCGTCCTTTGTCATTTTAAAACCTTCGTACTTTTTTTATTCTTCAACAGGAATTTCATAATCCTGCCCTGTAAACAATTTAAATTGCATATAACCTTGATATTCAAGCATCTTATAACCATTTGTAACTTTACAGCCTGCAGAAGTAGCTCTACGCATGACTGGAGTTATTGACGGCTCGTATACAATATCAAACAACATTTCGTTGCCTCTGAATTTATAAAAATATATCGGGTCGTTCTTTTCTGAAGAAATACCGTCTTCATTCATTCCAACAAGTGTTGTCTGTATAATCAAAGAAGAATATTCATCAAGAACTTCTACATTTTCAGGATTCAAATCGCAATAAGTGAATCCATATCGTTCCGCAATTTGTTTTGCATGAAGCAGAGTTCTATTAAAAACACAAACTCTTGCACCCATCTGCTTTAGAACGTAAGCTACAGCTTTTGCCGCACCACCCGCTCCAATCAAGGCAACTTTCTTATGCTTGATTTTCATTGTACCCAGGAATTCTTCCAACGCTCTTTTAAAACCATACGCATCGGTGTTGTAGCCAAGCCACTTGTTGTTCTTTCTGATTATGGTGTTACAAGCGCCAATTTGAATAACTTCCGGCGACTG
>CAYFND010000046.1:10151-13512 GCA_964344405.1 uncultured Treponema sp.
AACAGATTCCTTATGAGGAATTGTAACAGACAGTCCCTTCATTCCAAGTTGTTCTGCAAATTTTAGAACATCAGAAACTAGCGGTGAACGAATTGGAATATAAACAGCATCAATATTATGAAGCCTGTAGCCTGTGTTATGAATCAGAGGGCTTGAAGTTTTCTTCAGAGGCCAACCTGTTACACCATACAAAGCCGTACTTTTTGAAATCGACTTGAAATTATATAAATCATTTAGTTTTATTGGATCAATATGCCCAATATTATCCATATTTTGAAGACTCTCTTCTGGAGAAACATATGTTAAATATGAATTTGTCAAAGCTGAAAGAATTCGTGAAGGCAGCCCTTCCGGTCCCATTGCACACAGAATATGCTCAAATTTAACCATCTGCTCGCCTTCTTTAAAAAGGTTGTACACATCGTTCAAGGTTTTTGGCATAAATGCAATTTTGGGAATTTCAAATCCTGTCTTTCTCATTGAAATACATTTTTCAGTCAAATTATAAATAGGTTCAGTCATATTATGACAACTTCGGATGATTTTAACACCAAAAGCTAAAGCCGCATCCTGAATGCTTGGAATATGATAATCTTCTTCAAAATCTACATAAGCAAAATTTCTAGATTTATCTTGGTCGGCAAAAGCTAAAGAACGAGCGAACAAATTAGTTCGGAAAAACTCGCTGCTTGAAAATTTTCCACCGTCAATATCCCGTCTGATAGTTAGAATACAAGGTTTATACATCATTGAAGGAAAACGTCGTACATAAAGTTGTTCATCTTCATCAAGATAATCAACTCTAAGTTCAACCATATCAATTTTCTTTTCATATTTCTTTATAAGGTTAACATTTTCTTCAAGTGTCTTACCCGTCAACGTCATACATATAAGAGGTTTATTCATCTTTGTCCCTATCTAGTTTATTTTAACTCTACGAGTCTCCTTTTCAGCAACATACAACACAAGAACAGTATCTTCTGGAACAGAATAAGGAATAGTAACACGACCACCAGAATGTGAGAAATTAATAATAGTATAAGAATCACCTTCTTCTGGAATAGCATCAAGTCTCATTGGAACAGGATAAGGATAATCTGCCAGTTGAGTTTCAAAAACACCGTAAACATTGTCATCAACTTTTCCATCAGGAAGAGCTATATCAATATTGATTCTTGAATAATTTGGAACAAATTCTTTATCTAAATTATCTTGGCTTACAACAGTTCCAGGAACTTCATTATTAATTGCAACATGCGAGTTTATATCAAAAATAACCTTGCTTCTTGTTATAGCTTGTAAAATATCATTTATAGACAAACCTACAACTCTTGGAGTCCTTGTATTTTCATAATTTGGACCACGGCTTACGACTAGATGTACAGTAACCGGTTCTGAAATGTCAGTTCCAACAGGAGGGTCTTGTTCCAAAATAGTTCCCGCATCAGATGTATCAGGTTTATATTCAGGATTATCAAGAATTATCAAAGGTCTAGCTTGACCGGCGAACAAAGTTTGAATCTTCATCTGAAGGTCATTTAGATTCATTCCAACATAATCTTCAACTTTATCAACAATTACGCCCCTACTAACAATCAGAGAAACCCTACTATAACCTTTGGCAATTGAACCAGCTTCCGGACTCTGTTCCAAAATCAAACCTTCATCACCAGGTGTATCCGAATATCGCAAATTGATTCGTGGATAAAGTTCCTTTACTTGCAATTCCAAAAGTGCGTTTTCCAGTTTTTCACCAACAACATTAGGAACAAGAACTTCTTCCGGACCTTTCACATAGACAAAGAAAAATCCAAGTGCGACAAGTCCCATTAAAACAAATGAAATCAAACATACAAAAAATAAAACCAAAACATTTGATTGCAGTTTTTCATACGATTTTGAAAAATTTATACCTATTCTTTTTTTTGTTCTCTTATCTTCTTCCATCTTATTCCTCTTCTTAAATTTTGTTGATTAATTCAGTTTATATCAAAACAGTTCCAATAAAATCTCTAGCCCCGTTCATAAACTCTTTATAACTCATAACTTTTTTACCTTGTCGTTGCAATTGAGTTATTCCTATAACTCCATCACCAGTTTTAATGATAATTCCGTTTAATTTATCAAACCCAACAACAGTTCCTTCCTTTTCATTCATATAATTGTTTGAAAAAGTTGAATCAAGAAGTTTTGTCTCATAAATTTTTAGAGGAAGCTCATTTTCTGTAGTCCAAGCTCCAGGATCATTAAAATACGCCCTTACAAAAGCGTTTATTTTTTTTGAACTCATCGTCCAATCAATTCTAGAATCACTTTTTGTAATTATTCCCGTATATGAACTTTCGCCTGTTTGTTTTTTCCCTTCAGGAAGAGAATTAGTTTCATTTATTTTCTGAAAAAGCTGTAACAATAAATTTGCGCCAATTTTCGCACAATGATTCAACAAACTTTCAGATGTTTCCGTTCCATCAAGTTGAACTTCTTCTTGTGCTAAAATATTGCCTTCATCCATTTTTAATGAAAGAGTTTGAATAGAAACAGCCGTCGACTTATCCATATTCAAAATACTTGAAGGAACCGGCGTACAACCTCTATATTTTGGCAAAGCCGATGGATGAATATTAATTCCACCCAATTTGAACATTTCCAAAAATTTAGGTCCAAAAAGATGCCCATAGGCAAAACAAATCAGCAAATCTGCATTTATTTTGGAAATTTCACCTCTGCATTCACCATCTAGATGCTCAGGAGTAAAAAGAGGGATGTTTCTTTCTATTGCTTTTTGAGAAACAGAAGTATGAACAAGCTCTTTATGACGTCCTTTTGCCGAAGGTGGATTTGATAAAACACCAACAACCTTAAAATCAAATTGATTTTCATTTTCAAGGAGAATCTCTAAAACTTTTTCTGAAACATCCGGGCTTCCGGCATACAAAATCTTAATCATTTCTTAGAATTCATCTTAGCTTCGATTTTTTTTGCTTTTAACTCTCTAAGTCTTTTCTTTTCTGCCGCTCTTTCTGCTCTTTTTTCAAATTGAAGTTTAGTTTTTTCGGCAAAATCTTTTTCACCTCTATCAATAAACAAGATTCCATCCAAATGGTCATATTCATGTTGAATAACTCTAGCCAACAATCCATCAGCTTCAAGTGTAAATCTTTTTCCGTTTTCATTAATAGCTTGAACAGTCACTTCTTTCGGACGGCGGATATTCTCCCAAACTTGAGGAATACTCAGACATCCTTCTTCATAATCACTCATTTCTTCTGATGTCTTGATTATTTGAGGATTTATAAAAACACGTCTTACATCATCATCAGCAATAACAACAAACATTCTTAAATTCAAACCAATTTGAGGA
>CAYFND010000046.1:13522-14075 GCA_964344405.1 uncultured Treponema sp.
CCAACTCCGTTTTCTTTAATCATCGTTTCAAACATATTTTCTGCCAAAGAGCGGATTTCGTCTGTTACTTCAGGTACCAAATCAGATTTTTTTCTAAGAATTTCAGAACCAAGCTTTTCTACATTTAAAGTCATTTTTCCACCTAACTATTCAAGTCTTATTCTGGCTGCATAAGCGTGTCCTGCAAGCCCTTCTACATCACCCATAAATGAAGCAGCTGTTGCAGTCTTTTTTCCGCCTTCACTACCTTCTTTTACATTCAGAGTTGTTACTGTTTTCAAAAACATTCTTACACTCAAACCACCAGTAAATCTAGCAGAACCAGATGTTGGCAAAGTGTGGTTCAATCCAGCGGCATAATCACCAAAAACTTCAGCAGAATTGTGACCGATAAAAAGCGAGCCATAATTCTTTACTAAGGAAATTACGTTCTTTCTAATATCATTATCAGCAAGTGCCAATTCTAGGTGTTCAGGCGCTTTTTTATTTGCAATTTCACAAGCTTTTTCCAAAGTGTCAACAATAATTATCTTACCATAATTATCAATACTTT
>CAYFND010000047.1:0-13784 GCA_964344405.1 uncultured Treponema sp.
CAGCAGCATGCATATTTCATCAATAATTCTTTTTCCAGCGGTATATGCATTTCTCTAAGTGGTTTACACAAAATATTATACATCATCAAGGTTAGATTTATCTATCATCTTCTTGAGTTCAGTTTTATAACTTTCCTTCAATTCTGGAGGATTCAAAATCTGAACAACAGAACCAAAGTGAAGAACCCAGAATAAAGTTTCCTGCATCTGGTTTGATTCAAAACTGAGGTAAACAGAGCCATCTTCATTCTGATGGCATTCCTGATTTTTATGCCAGGTCCTTTCCAGAATGTATGTGTTTATGGACTTGTCAAAGAGAAGTTCGATTTTCTGTGCCGGTAGTTCATTGTTCCAGATACCAAAATTCGGGTCGATATGAACTTTGTTTTCGTAGTCTGGGTCTGGCTGGAATTCTGAAAGCAGGGTTATGTCTTTCATTCTTGAAAGGTTGTAGGTGCTGTACTTGCTGTGTTTATGGCAGAAGCCAACGGCATACCAGTCTCCTTTCTGACAGTAGATTTTGTATGGATCTAAAGAATGTGGTGTATGTTCTGTTCTGCTGATTGAACGGTATCCAAAACTGATGGTTTTGTGCTGCTTGATTGCATCAAAAATCTTGTTGAAAACATCAGGTTCAATGTTTGGCAACGGGTCAGAAATAAACTGAACATCATTTAAAAGAGAAGACTGGACTTCAACCTGATTTGGCAGCATCTGAGAAATTGTGTCATAAACTTTTGTGATTGTGTCTTTTAAAGGCGTATTGTCGTAGCGTTCCAGGAGAGGAAGAATACCTGTAAGGGCAACAATTTCACCTTCCGTTACGAGTACATTTTTTACAAAGAATGTTTCATCAGTGTAATAATAGCCTTTGTGGAAGCGGTCGTATTCAATAGGAGCATAGAAGTCATTCTGGAGATTCTGGATGTCACGGAGAATGGTTCTTCTCGATACTTCCAGTTCCTTCATAAGCTGTTCTACGCTCGGATAGTTCATAGTCTGGATTGCTTTTTCTAGCTTCAAAAGTCTGATTGATTTAGAGTGATTTTCTCTCTGTTTCTTTTCTTCTGCCATAATTTACATTATATCATAAAATTTAAATTTACAGTGCCGTTCATTGGCATGTTGACACTTTATAATGGTCATAGAAAGCTGAAAAAGGGGGTCTTATGGGATTTTTAAGTGATTTATTCTTTGGATCATCAAGACCGGTTAATAGTGGTAAAAAGGAAACAACTTCAGATAGCTGGAATTCTTCTGATCGTGATTACGATGATTATTACGACCAAGTTTACGATGATGCCATGTGCGGAGATTTGGATGCTCAGGCTGAAATGAGGGAAGAATTCGGCGATGGCTGGGAAGGAGAATACTAAAATCACTTATTTCTGGTTAAAACTTCATATTTTCTAAAAAAATCTTGTGAAAACGTGATTTTTGAACCAAATTTTCATAAAACCGTGGTATAATCATAATAAGGACATATTATGGACGTAGACTACAGAAAATTATGGAAATTACTTATTGATAAGGGAATTAAAAATAAAACAGAACTTATCGAAATGGCTGGTATATCTACAAACATTTTGGCAAAACTTGGGCGTGGAGAATTTATCTCCATGGAAAGTATGCAGAAAATCTGTAAAGCCTTGAAGTGTGATGTCGGTGATATTTGTGTAATGAATACAGATATAGAGGATAAATGATTTTTTAGAGTCATAGATAAACGATGTTAAAGAAATTTGGAAAAGTTGTATTAGATTATTTTCTCATAAATTATCCGAATACTTATTCTTTTAAGCTTTCGGTAGATGATTATACTTTTTCTGAATTTGCACTAATGTCTGGTTTTGAAGAAGATAAAATAATTAGATTAATTCAATCCAAAGATACATATTGCTATGATGACTTAGAGGCTATTGCTATAGCTGCTTATCAAGTAAAGATTGTTGGTGATGTTGATTCTGTAATGTCTTCAGGCTCTGATAGTTATTATCAGAAAATCAAAGATAATTATTCTTCGTATAGACTCTCTGATAATAATAGTATTTGTAATGGATATTTTTCTAATCAGATAAATCTATGGAGAAGAGTGCGTAATCTTTTTCAAAAAAATGGAAGAAATCTAGAAATTCCTGATGACCACCCAGGTGCGGGTCGTTATGTTCAGTATCCTGTAAAGTCTCATGAAATGAAAAATTCTGATTTATTGCGTTGGGCGGATAAATTTAGAAATAGAGGCTTAAAACCACAAGACATTAATATTAGTTATCAATATTTCTGTTCTCTGTTTTTCCCAAATTCTCGTAATGAGTCTTATAAGAGAACAATCTTTAATTTCTATAAAATTTGGGATGGTCGTTCTTATGCAGATATTCTTAATAAGAAACCCAAAACCAATGTTTTAAAGGATTCGAATTCTGTAGATACCAAAATTGTTTTGGATTACTTAGATTCAAGAATTGCTTTTTTTGACCAGGAAACTGGTGAAAAAATAACTGATTTAAATACCTTAAAGTCGCTGTTTTATACATCTTCAAATAAAGTATTTTTTGTTCAGAATGAAGAAGATGATTTTTACTCACCATTAAAAAATAAAATCAAATATGGCTTAGATTTTATTTTGTTGTCAAAAGAAGATTTAAATTTGAGTGAATCTTTTATGGAAAATAAATTTATTCAAAATTTTGAAGATGACCAGTTATATGTATATTTCATAAACTTTTCAAAAGATGTGTGTGTAAAACTTCATATAGAGACAGCTCAAAAACCACCTTTAGAATTGGTTGGCGGTCTGAAGAAATCAAGAAATTGTTATTACAGATTTGGTCTTCCGGTGATTGAGTTTTCACAACCACAGAAAGTTATGTACATAAATTCTGATATTGTCCAAATAGATTCAAATAGAGTTGTATTGAGTAAATTATCATGCTTAGAACCTATAATAAAGAAAGGAGGTTCTGTCGCTATTCGTTTAGCAGATTATTTACCAATAAATTTTACGGTTGAAGATATTGATTCAGAAAGGAGAAATCCTGATGAGGTTGGTTGGGAGTTTTATAGTCTGAGATATATTTCATCAAATATTGCTAAAGAAGAAGAAACTAAGAAAGGAACAGTAATAGGCTTTGATTCGACAATTGAATTTAAACCTTTAAAAAATACAAATTCAAAAATAGATAACAGAAGAACATTTATTATTCGTAATGAATACTTAGAAAATAGATTTTCAAAAAGGAAGGACTTTTGATTATGGCAGAAAAATATTTAGGATATGTAACAGATAAAATTCCAAGTAACGATGAGTCAAAAGGTGCAAGTGCTATTATTAAAGTTATTGCTATTAGAGAAAATGGAACTCTAAGAAAGCTCTCTTCTGAAGAAGCAAGACAATATTGTCCTCCAAATGGTAGGGTCTTTGGGCCATTATTCTTTAGTTCATTTAATTCAGATTTTTGTGAAAGTACTTTTATTGAATTTGAAACATTTCGAAACCAGGAAACAGAAAAAAAAGTCATTAATCAGACTGATTATATTGTAAATTACAGTTCACGTCCAAAAGCAATAAATTTGCCTAGATTGGTTACATACAATGGAAAAATAAACAATATTGTAACTAGAGGATATTTATCTCCAAATGAAGTTAATACAACTCTTGATAAGAAGAATTTATTTGGAGGAAAAAATGCGAAATTCTTTTTATACGATTCTGTAGAACAAAGAGGAATTGGCGTTTTTAAATATCAAAGTAGTACAGATTCAATAGAGTCTAATTACGGAAAAGATGTTCAGGAATTTAAAATCCCTAATACTGGAGTTGTAGCAGATCGCGATGGAAGAAATTATTTATTATTTAATGAGCAGCAGAATACTCTTGAACGAGGTAGTATTATTGATTTCATGACTAATCAACAATTAGCTGATTGGTTAAAAACAAAAATGAAGGATATAACTTCTATTGATAAAAATACATTATCCTTGATATGTGAGTTATCGGAATCACAGTCAGCTGAAGATGATCGGGATGCATCTAGATTTGAACGCTTAAAAGATAAGGCAGAAGCTTTTGAAATAAATGTTCAGACTCTTGTTGATTTGATTTGTACACATCCTAAATATTTTAGTCAATTTGTAGATAATATTGATTTGATTGAAAAAGAAGTCAAAGATAATTTCGAACGAAAATACCTTGAGGAAGCATCAGGTGTAATAAAGGAAAACCAGGAAAGAATTAAATCCCAAGAAGAAGAAATCTTAAAACTTGATGAAAGTCTTGAGGTTGAAAAAGCTAAAATAACTGCAGAAGTTGAAAAAATTAAGTCTGATTTTGAAAAGAAGAATGGAACACTAATTAAGCAAATAGAAGAGAGATCAAATCAATTAGAATCTTTAAATAAAAATTATGATTCTGTAATTGCAACTATATCTGCAATTGCTCCAGTATTGAAGAATTCAAATAATGCTGAATCAAAAGAATTTACATATGAAATCACTAGAGCTGATTTTCCTAAAGATGATAATGCTCGTACATATTCCAAAATAAAAGAGGAAGACGAGGAGTCTTTTGTAAGTTTTATGAAACGTCATGTATGTTTTGATGACGCAAGACTTACTGAATACTTAAAGCAAGTTAAAAAGATATTTTCGCATAAAGCATGTTTTATTCCTAATGTTGGGTTAGCATATTTATTTGCTAAAGCTCTTAGAAATACAGAAGTTCTTATTATACATATTGAACATGACTGGTTGCATTATTCAGATTTTACTAAACATGGATTACTTAGTGCTTTTACAGAAGCAACTAATAATTCTGAAAAAAATTACATCCTTGTATTAGATGGACTAAATATAACACAACCTGAATGCGGATTAAGACCTTTATTAAATTTGATAAATGGAGATGTTCCTATTCTTGAAGGCTGTGGATTAAAATTCCCAAGCAATTTGACAATTATGGCAACTGTTTTATCAACAGCAGAGGATAATGCAGTAGGATTAAAGCTCTCTCCGTCATATTTTTCAAAATGGTTTGCGATAGGTGATCCATCAGAAGAGTCCGATAAAATAATTTTGCCGGAAAATTTTTGGGATGATGAAGTAATAGAAGATTGTGGTTATGTAGAGCCTTCTGATCTATCTAAAGAACGGGTAAATGAACGAGCAGAATTATTGGATAAGTATTTGGAGTTCTAGTTAGATTAGGATGATTGATATTGATACAATTCGAACAGTACAAAAAAGTTTGTCTCGATATATCTATGCTAAAGGATTTCTATCTTGGGATGGAATTCGAAAAGCCTGTGAAAGAATTATTATTTCTTTACCAGATGAGGAAAAGAAATCTTTTGAGGACAAACAATATCCAGAATTTGAAATATTTATTCCTCTTTTAAGAAATGGCTCTGCAGAAGTATGTAAAAGTTTAAATCGATCAACATTATTATTCTGTATGAATCCACATACAAATATTATTTGTGGTGATAATACTGAGCTTATTAGAGGACAAGAGTTTTTTTCTGTTTATCGAACAAAGTCTGATTTTGAGGAAAACAAAAATAAATATAGGACAGATATTCCATTTAAAAAGGTTTTTGATCCATTAAGTTTTTTAAAAAGTGTTCCTCAAATAGAACAGCAAATATTTGATTTTTCAGAGCAACAAATACAAGCAAGTTCTCTGCATTATGAGCAGAACTTATCGAATTATCAGTATGAAAAAAGAGATAGTAATGTGGCGGAAATTGGAATTTATAAGTTGGATGATAGAGCCTGGACATCACCATACTTAATGGATAAATGTAAAAAGATTCGGAAAATTCCATATTATGCAGAGGATCCAGATTCTATGAATTTGGCACGTTTGTATGTACGAATAAATAACACATCCTTTAACAAACCTATTTTTGAATATTCAAAAAGTACTCAAGAATTAACTTGTTGTAGATATTCAGAAATGCCAATTCTTATGACTAGAGCGTTGCTTTTGTTTGAGCCTAAACAATTACTATCAAAAGAATTTTGTACAAATCATCCTTCAGTTCCTTTCAAAAAAGTACCTGAGGAAGCAATCAAAGAGTTAAAAAGAATTTTTTCTGACAAGACTGTGATAATAAATTAAGAAGGAAAATTATGGAAAACCCAGTAGAAATTGGACGACAACTTAAAGACAATTATTTGAATTATCTCGATACAGGTATTCCATTACCTTGTGATGAATATAAAAAAGAGCGTCGAGCTTTGTATGAACAAGAAGGTATTATCATGCAAAGTCCAATTATTGAATTTGTAAAGAAGTATGATCCATATAAAACCTTAAAAGATACATATAGGGCTCTTCCAAAAGAAAAAGGTTACGATCCTGATATTGCAGATTTCTTGAATAAAGGACTTATTAAGAATGATGATGGTTCAGAAAGGATTTTATATAAGCATCAGTATGATTCAGTAGTTGATGTACTTGGAAATGATAAAAATCTAGTTGTAACTACTGGAACAGGTTCTGGTAAAACTGAATGTTTTATGATTCCTCTGATTACGGATTTAGTAAAGGAAGCTAAAACTTGGAAGGATCCAGAGACGAGACCAAGAGCAATGAGAGCAATGGTTTTATATCCATTAAATGCTCTTGCAGAAGACCAGATGGTACGTTTAAGAAAAGCATTGGATAGCAAAGATGTTAAGACATGGCTCGACAATAACTGTAATAGAAATAGGATTTATTTTGGCCGATATACAGGACGAACAGACGGAAAAAATTCTGCTAATAGAAATAGTGATTTGCTCCAATATAGAGCAGAATGGGAAGATTTACAGGCTCAGTTAAAAGAACCTCATGATGAGAAACTAGATCAACTTGTATACTCAATTCCCTGTACAGATAAAGATTCTGCTGAAATGATTCTTAGATGTGATATGCAGGACAATCCTCCTGATATTCTTATTACAAACTACAGTATGTTGAATATCATGACTATGCGTTCTGCAGAAAAGGATATATTTAAGAAAACAAAAGATTGGCTTAAAAAGAATCCAAATGAAAAGTTTACGCTTGTCATTGATGAATTACATACTTATCGAGGTACTGCAGGAACAGAAGTTTCATATATTATAAAAGTTCTTCTGGATAGATTGGGACTTACATGTGATTCTCCTCAAGTTCGATTTCTTTCTTCATCAGCTTCTTTATCTGAGTCGGATGAAAATAAAAAATTTATTAAGGACTTTTATGGAGTTCCTTATGAGACTTTTACTCACATCCATGATAACGATAGTGATAACGAATCAGAAAGAAAACCTTTGCCAGTTGAAATATTAAATAGAATTGCAGAGTTTTCACCACTTTCGAAAGATAAGAATGAGAAAATTCAAGAGATAATAAGATCTTCTGGATATGCTTCTATAAGCGATTTTGTAAGAAAAGAAACAATTGTAGGAACTGTAAAAGATGTAATTAATAAAGATAAAACTACAACCGCAAAGACAGTTTCCTTTATTGCTGATAGTCTTTTCCCTGAATATGAGAATAAGATAGAACTGGTTGAGGCTGTCCTATTTTTAATTAATCTATGTAGAAATGAAGATGATTCAGTTACTCAGCCAATGAGAGCTCATTATTTTGCTAGAAATGTTGATAATATTTGGGTCTGCTCTTCTCGTGATTGTAACCAGGTAGACTCTCAATTCAGAGGAGGAAGGAGAAAATTTGGAAAACTGTATTCAGCTCCCCAAAATCGTTGTGCCTGTGGAGCGAAAATACTTGAAGCTGTTGTTTGTCGTCAGTGCGGTGAAATATATCTTGCTGGTTATGAAGAAAATGGAATCTTGAATAATACCAAACCTCTTCTTTCAGAAACAAAAAAGCAAACTATTGTTTATAAACTTGAACCAGAAGAAAAAGTTGAAACAACAAATTGGCAGAAATGTACATACAATACTACTACAGGTGAAATTCGTAGAGGAATTGGAAATGAATTCATGGTATTTAAATGGCCAGATAAACCTAAATCATTGAAATTCCCTCCTGCTTGCCCTCATTGTGGATTTGCTATTAAACAGAATAAAAAGAATGCGTTTACAGCATTATTCAGACATGGTACTGGTGTTCAGAAAGTTAATCAGTTGTTTGCCGATGAGCTTATGATGATTTTACGTTATGACACAAAGTCACCAAAACTTGTTTTATTCTCTGATAGCCGCCAAGCAGCTGCAAAACTTTCAGCAGGTATAGAATTAGACCATTATAGGGACAGTTTACGTAGTGCAATTATGAATTCTTTGGGTTCTCATTCAGGGGTAAAAGCATATCTCGAAAAGATGCGTGCTGAAGAAATGAAATATAAAAACTTCCCTGATGATATAAAATCTCAAGTAAGAGCGGACAATTATTTAGACCATATAAAGACTCTTATAAATAATGAATTAGATGGAGACGCAACAGACAGCGAAATTCAAGAATTAAATAAATTCTTTGAATCAGCAAATGTTTCTTTGGATCAGATTACAGGAACAGTTGAAAAAACACTATTGAAATGCGGTATGAATCCTGCTGGTCCATATCCAACAAAAGCAACTTTTCCTCATAAGAATGGAGTTGACAAATGGGCAGAAGCTGTTGATTGGACAGCAATAAAGTATAAAAGAACAGATGATCAACTTACACAGTTTGCAGATGCAACCGTAGAAAAGGTTTCTATTGAAATTTTAAATACTGTATTTGGTAATAATAAACGAACGTTTGAAAACTTAGGACTTGGATATTTTAAAGTGACAGGATTGGATTCTAAGTTCAATCAAATATTTGCTGATTCTGTTGTTCGTATTATGGGTGAATCATGGCGAATTATGGATACAGAACAGGGGGATACAGATTCTATTCCATTAAGGCTTCAGAAGTTTAATAAAACTTTTAATGAAGAAAAGTATTCTAAAGTACCAGAACAGACTCCAAAACTTTGGGGAACAATATTTGAACTTGTTAATCTTGGTGTATTAAACAAGAGAGATGATCTTCGCCTAACTGGAAAGAATATAGAGTTTGTAAAAGCAAACATTGGAGATGACATAATTGTTTGTTCAAAATGTGGAACAATTGATCTACATCAAAATCAATGTTTCTGCACATTCTGTCAGAAGAAAATTGGAGATGAAGATAAATCAAAATTGACAGAAGAAATTAGACAGAATTTTTATATTACAAGTAGTTCTGAGAAAGAACTCTCACGACTCCATTGTGAAGAATTGTCTGGTCAAACAAATAAATCAGAAGCTCAGTTACGCCAAAGATTCTTTATGGGATTAATAAATGATAATCGTGAACATCGTCTTACAGATGAAATTGATATGCTTAGTGTAACAACAACAATGGAAGCTGGTGTCGATATTGGTTCTTTGTCTGCAGTTATGATGGGAAACGTTCCTCCTCAGCGTTTTAATTATCAACAGCGTGTTGGTCGTGCTGGTCGTCGTGGTTCATCTTTATCATTAGCAATTACAGTTGCTAAGGTTAATAGTCACGATCAATTACATTATAGTCAGCCAGAACGTATGGTTGCAGGTATTCCATCAGATCCATATATTGATTTAAGAAGTGAAGATATTCTTAAAAGATTTGTAATTAAAGAAGTTTTGAAACTTGCTTTTGAGAATATAGATTTAGAACCTAATCCAACTTCTGTTCATGGTGAATTTGGTAATGTTATTGATTGGGATGATTATAAACCTATTATTCAAGAATGGATAAATACACATCATCAAAAAATAAAAGACATAATTTCTTATTTAGCAAATGCTGAATACATAGATGAATTAGCTCAGGATAAAATATTTGCGTATATAAGGGATGGGCTTGTTTCAGATATTGATGAAAAACTAAAACAGCCTGAATTTATTCAAACTGATTTGAGTGAAAGACTTGCTGCTGTCGGTTTACTTCCAATGTTTGGATTCCCAACTCAAGTTAGATATTTGTTTGAAAAACCAGTTAAGAAGTTCCCCCCAGAAAATGTCACAGATCGTCAGATAGATATGGCAATGCAAACATTTACTCCAGGTGCTGAAGTTATTAAGGATAAGAAAGTACTTCAATCGATTGGATTTATTGGTTACAAACCTCAGAAAGGTTCTCCAAATCCTCAGGAAACATCGGGTCTTAATTTCTATAACGATAGAAAAGTTGTATTTTGCAAGATATGTGGTTATTCATCATTTGTTGATTCAAAATACGATAAAACTTGTTGTCCAATTTGTAGTTCAACATTTGATGAATATACAAATGTTGCAACACCAGAAGGTTTCAGAACAGACTTCCAGAGTAAACCTGTAGACTTTGATGGAACTTTCGAATGGAATGCAGAACGCAGTGATGTTTCCATTGATAGTGGTAAAACGCAGGTAGAATTAACTGTAGTAGGCGATTCTAATTTAAAGGTTGGTAATAATAAATATCCTGATACAGGGGTTGTAAATACTCTTAATACAAATGGTGGTGAACAATTCACTATTATGCATTCAAAAGAACATCCAATTCCATGGTTTTCTCCGGATTACACTCCAAAATTCTTTAATCTGGATCCTGAAACAGAGGAAAAAGTTGTTCTTATTTCAACTAAAGTGACAGGTGTATTTGAAGCTGCAATTAACAATCAGTGTAATGAGAATATTTGTGTTGTCCCAAATTTTGAAAATCCTTTGCAAAGTAAAGAAATACAAGGAGCTTTCCTTTCTTGGGGAACTTTAATAAGAAAATGTGCTGCTGCATATCTTGATGTAGAAACCAATGAATTATCTGTAAATTACTTCTTACGTGGAAAGGATGAAACTGAAACAGAAATTCGACCGGCAATTTATTTGATAGAAAACCTTGAAAATGGTGCTGGTTATACAAATCATCTTGGTTCAATGAATGATAAGGAAAAATATAAGGCATTTATCGAACCACTTTTAAAAGGTGGAGAGGTTTATGAAAAGCTAACTTCTGATTCCCATAAGAATAAATGTGATTGTTCTTGTTATGATTGTTTGAGAGATTATTATAATCAGCAGTCTCATTCAATTCTTAACTGGCGTTTAGGTTTGGATTTAGCTCATATAAGTGCAGATGAAAAATTTATTCCGCAGTATACAACTGGTTATTGGAAAAATGTAGTTGATACATGTTTAAAAGGGTATAAACATGAAAATCCAACTGCGACAACAAAAGAGGAAAATGGAATAATTTATGTGGAAACCAATAAAATGAAGTTTTCTTTGATTCATCCATTGTGGAGTAAAAACTACATTGAATCAAAAATTAATGTAAATGTATATCCAACAGTTTTTATCACACAGTTCTTAAGGAATTTTGGTAAAGATGTAATAGTAAATAAGTAGGGGAAAATATAAATGGACATTTTACAGTACAAAACAAAAGTTTTTTCAGTGGCAGAATATTATAGAGGTGCTGGTATTAAGCAGTCGGAATGGCCAAAAATGATGATGCCTTTTTTCACTTTGCGTCTAGTTGAAAGCCGTCTTATTCGTGAAAGAGATAAGATGGAAGCAGAAATTGGCGGTGTTACTGATGACAATCGTGATGATTTTGTAGATTATTTCAAAACGAAAACAATGGGTTACAACGATTATGTTATCCGGCAACATAAAGACCTTCGTACTATCTGTATGAATGATAAGACCATGGAAAGTGACTTCGAAGCATATCTTAAAGGTTTTGATGCTGAAACAAAGCGACTTCTTGGCGTGGCAGAACAGTTGGAAGATGAGAAAACAAAAGACAAATTCTTGGACATTTCTTCAGTTGAAGGAACACTTAAAAGCAAAAATATTTTCTTTGATGTTGTAAAAGTTTGGTCAGAAATTGACCTTGTTCCTTTTGATAACTTTGAAATTACAACTCTTGAAGAACACATAAAGCGTGAATGGGCTGATATGTCGGCCGAAACTTCTGGAGAACAGTATACTCCTCAGGATATCATTTCTCTCATCTCTGAAATTGTTGCAACTCGTGTTGATACAAAGAAAAAAGACTTCTTGAGTATTTATGATCCGACTTGTGGCGGCGGAAGCCTTCTGTTCGGTATGGAAGACCGTTTGCAGTCTCAGACAGAACGACCGATAAAAACTTTTGGTATGGAATGGGAATCTAGTCTTTATGCTCTTTCTAAAATTGAAAGTCGATTCAGAAAGGACAGCGACATCCGTTATGGAAATACTCTCACGCAAACTGTTTTTATTGATAATCGTTTTAATGTAATCGTGGCAAATCCTCCTTATGGCGTTGACTGGAAAGGATATAAAAAAGAAATTGACAACGACCAGACTGGACGATTTATTGATACCCCTGCAGTTAGTGATGGTCAGCTTTTGTTTGATCAGCATATTGTTTATCATCTTGATGAAAAAGACGGAATTGCGGTAATCGTAAACAATGGTTCTTCTTTGTTTTCTGGTGATGCAGGAAGTGGTGAAAGCAATATCAGAAAGTATTTCTTTGAAAAAGACTGGGTTGAAGCTGTTGTTCAGATGCCAACTCAGGAATTCTTCAATACTGGAATTTACACTTATCTTTGGATTTTGAACAAGAATAAGGCTTCCGACAGAAAAGACAAAGTTTTGATGATTGACGGTTCAAATTTCTGGGAACTTTTAAAAAAGAGCCGTGGAGACAAACGCCGTCAGATGAATGAAGAACATCGTGCAAAAATTGTCGAAGCTTTTGTGAACGGAACGGAAAACGAATATTGTAAAGTTTTCAGTAAATATCATTTCTATTATAACAAGCAAAAAATCGTTCTGTTCAATGTGGATTCGGATAAAAAATATATCAAGGAAAATGTAAAACTCGAACTCGGCACAATTAATTCTAACGGCAAAAAAATTGAAGGAAAGACTGTTGATATTGCTGATGCAGATGAAGCGGCAGATATTATTTCAAACTTTGATTATAAAAATGATTCTTGTTTCGTAACTGACAGCGAAGGAAATAAATATTTCTGGAATGTTGAAAAAGAAACTGTTTTGAAAGGAAATGAAGCGTTGGGTTGTGGAAAAATCGAGACAAAAATCGCTTCCAAAAAAGCCACAAAAACTTTGCCTGCCCGTTTTGAAGTTTCGGCTACTCTTACCCCAGATTGCGTGAATGATTACGAGATTATTTCATACAGTCCGAATGAAGAAGAAAATACAAAGTTAATTGATGATTTCCTGGCAAAATATGTTTTCCTGCCTTTTGAAAAAAAAGATTTTGTTGTTGGTGCTGAAATTAACTTCAATAAGATTTTCTATAAACCAGAAGTTCTTCCAAAAGCAGCAGATTTGCTTTCTGAAATAAAAGATTTGGACAACGAACTTAAAACACTTGAAAATCAGTTCAATCTTGATGCGGAGTAGAGTATGGCTTGGGAAACAAAAAGAATAAAGGATGTCATTCAACTCAAAGCGCGTATTGGCTGGAAAGGATTACGTTCGGATGAATTTCAAACAAAAAGCTATACATATCTTGTAACTGGACAAGATTTTAATAGTGCAGAAATAGAATGGTCTGAATGTTATCAAATTGATAAAGAAAGATATGAAGAAGATCCATATATTCAGTTAGAAAATGGTGATGTTCTTGTTACAAAGGATGGAACAATTGGAAAGGTTGCTATGGTTGCAAATCTTGATAAACCTGCTTGTTTGAACAGTGGTGTATTTGTTTTACATCAGAAAAAGAATTATTTTCTACAAAAGTATTGATGATGTATAATATTTTGTGTAAACCAGAAAAATAGAAAAGGAATACACATGGT
>CAYFND010000048.1:0-4654 GCA_964344405.1 uncultured Treponema sp.
ACAAATTTTCTTTTTTTATTCTACAAAAAACAACATTCTAAAAAGATAGGCAAAGAATAAGCTCTGTGTTAATAAAAAAAGACTGCCTAAAGGAGGATAACGGCAGTCTTTTTTCTTATATGTACTTATTGTTTTGCTACATCGAATATACTTAAATAACGAAAATCCAGCCAAAAGGTTACAAAATATTTTTTATTTTTGAAAAATTTCTGATTTTTTTTAACTTTCAACAAGAAAAATATATATTCCATAAATCATACTAAAACAAAAATTAATGATATAATTAAAAATATGAAAGATTCATTTATTAGCGAGCAATGCAATCCTCAGAATAAAAAATGGGAAGAATGCATTAAAAGAGAAAATCCACTTTACCAGCGCAACAACGACATCAGAAATGATTTTGAACGCGATTATACACGTATTCTACATTGCCAAGCATATAGAAGGTTAAAACACAAAACTCAAGTATTCTTTGCACCTCATAACGACCACATTTGCACCAGGATGGAACACGTTAGTCACGTTGCATCAGTAGCCAGTACAATAGCTAAATATTTGGGATTAAATGAACAACTCACTTCAGCAATTGCACTCGGTCATGACATCGGACACGCCCCTTTTGGACATCATGGTGAAGATTGTTTGAACAAACTTCTTGGTCAAAAAGAAGTTAAGAATGCTCCAAAAAAATTCTGGCATGAAAGAAACAGTTTGTTTTTTGCGGACTATATTGAAACACTGCAGGATCCAAACGGTTTTGAAAAATCATTAAACCTCACTTATGCCGTCAGGGACGGTTTTATATGCCATTGTGGCGAAATTGACCAGCAAGGTCTAAAACCCCGTGAAAAAAATATTGATTTATACTCGATGAAACGACCAGGGTTCATCCAGCCTTTTACTTGGGAAGGTTGTGTTGTAAAAATAGCCGATAAAGTCGCATTTCTTGGAAGAGATTTGGAGGACGCCCGTTTATATCACATTCTAGACATGACAAGCTACAGAGAACTAAGGGAGATTGTTGGTTCAACTTTGGGTTTTGCAAAAAAAGGCGCACGTGGTTTACGAAGTGGAAGAGCCGTTAATACAACAGTTCTAATTAATGATTTGATTGTCGATCTATGCGAGCAAAGTTCCCCAGAAAAAGGACTTTGTTTCTCTGATGAATATTTCAACTTCTTGGTTGAATTAAAAAAGTTCAGCTTTACACATATTTATAAGCATTGGCGTCTTGAAGAATTCCAGATTTATGCAGAGAACATTATCAAGACAATCTACAGAACTCTGCTACGAACTCAAATATATGCTCAGAATGGACGTATATCTCAGTTTTTGCGTTATTATCCAAAATTGAATCAAACTTTTGAAGAATGGCTCATAAAATATACAAACTATAAGCAGTTTTCAACCGATAAACATGATTTTATAGATAGAAAGTCAATATTAAAATATGATACACCACAAGTATTTGATATTTACAACAACGAATCATTCGAGAAATGTATAATTGAATATATTTCAGGAATGACCGATGATTTTGCAATTCAAGTTTATGAGGAAATTATCACTTTCTAAGTTTTTATTAGATTCTGTGCATAGCAGAAAAAACACGTTCATTCATAATATTGATTTCAACGTCCATTTCTTCTGCTTTTTTCTTCATTTGACTTCTAAGTTCATCAATGGAGATATTTGCTTTATCAAGTTCAACCATCATCATCATAACAAAGTTGCCAGATAAAATAGTCTGTGTGATATCAGCAATATTGATTGAATGTTCATATAAAAAGTTTGACACATTCGCAATGATTCCAACTTTATCGCTACCTACAACAGTTATTATTGCATTCATATTTATCTCCAAATATTAAAAATTATTTCCTAAAGTTGCAGTAATTACAGCTTTAATTGTGTGCATTCTGTTTTCAGCTTCATCAAATACAACAGATTGTTTTGATTCAAAAACTTCATCAGTAACTTCCATTTCTTTTAATCCGAACTTTTTTGAAATCTCAACTCCAATCTTTGTGTTCAAATCATGAAAGGAAGGTAAATCGTGCATAAATATAGCACTTTTTTTTGCTTTTGCCATCACATTCTTATTTACTTGATATGCTTTCAAATCGTTTATTCTTTCTGCCCAAATATCATCTGGTTCACCCATAGAAACCCAAACATCAGTGTAGATTATATCTGCATCTTTACAAGCGTCATCAATATTTTCTGTAAGAGTTATTGAACCACCGCTGGTTTTACACCAATCGTTACATTCATTAATTAAGTCTGCATTTGGAAAATACTTTTTAGGAGCACAAACCACAAAATCAATGCCCATTTTAGAACAAACAATGCTGAGTGAATTTCCAATATTGTATCTGGCATCACCAAAATATACCATTTTCAATCCGTTTAACTTTCCAAAATGTTCTTTTATTGTAAGCATATCAGCAAGCATTTGTGTTGGATGATATTCATTTGTCAAACCATTCCAAACAGGAACACCTGAATATTTAGCGAGTTCATCAACAATTTCTTGACCATAACCTCTATATTCAATTCCATCAAACATACGTCCAAGAACTCTAGCTGTATCCTTTATACTTTCTTTTTTGCCAATTTGAGAACCTTCAGCCAAATATGTTGTACAAATTCCCAAATCATGAGCTGCCACTTCAAATGCACATCTTGTACGTGTACTAGTTTTTTCAAAAATAAGAGCGATATTTTTACCATGATGAATATCTACAGGAATACCTTTACGTTTCTTTTCCTTCAATTCTGCTGCAAGATTCAAAAGAGCATTAATTTCATCACTTGAATAATCTTTTAATGTTAAAAAATTTCTACCTTTTAAATTGATTTTCATGGTTTACCTCTTATCTTTATATTCTAGCTAAAATAAATGAAATATAAATAAAGTAAAATTATAGCACAAACAGCAAACTAAATAAAGATATGATTTAGCTTATGCGTCAATTTCTTGAGATAAATTATGAACAATGTATTCCCTTCTTTCAGGAGTATTTTTACCCATATAAAATTGCAAAACTTCAGGAACATTCTTTAATGTTTGAATAGTTACAGGAGTTAAATGGATTCCCTTGTCCTCACCTTCACACTCTTTTCTTGGGTGGATGAACTGACCGAACTCACTAGGATTGATTTCTCCAAGTCCTTTAAATCGAGTTACTTCAACACTGGCGCCCATCTTCTTTATTTCTTTATCCCTAGAGTCTTCACTATAACAATAAACTGTTTTTGACTTATTTCGCACTCTAAACAAAGGTGTTTCCAAAATAAAAACATGACCAGTTAAAACTAATTCTTCATAAAAAAGCAGCAGGTATGTCATAACAAGGTTTCTAATATGGAATCCATCATTATCGGCATCAGTTGCAATGACAATTTTGTCATATCTAAGGTTCTCTATATCTTTTTGAACACCCAGACTGAATGTTAAATTTTTCAATTCTTCATTATCAAATAAAGAAGATTTTTTATGTCCATACATATTTTCAGGCTTTCCTCGCAAACTAAAAATTGCTTGATAAGAAACATCTCTTGAACCAACCATTGAGCCCGTTGCAGAATCTCCTTCTGTAATAAAAATCATTGATTCAGCGCCTTTTTCACCATCCTGCAAATGGTATCTACAATCCTTTAGTTTTGGTATTTTCAACATAACGGATTTTGCAGCTTCCCTAATCTGCTTGTCTGTTACATTATTGATTTCTGCTCTTGCTTTTTGATTCTTGATTATTTTTTCTTCTATTTCACCAGCAATTACAGGATTATGACGAAGCCAATCATCAACTGCAAGCTGAACTTCCTTTATAATAGGCGCCCTAATTTCAACATTACCAAGCTTATTCTTTGTTTGACTTGTAAACATAGGATTATCAATTCCAAGCTTTATTGCTACAATCAAACCGCTGACAATATCCTTTATGTCATAACTTTTTTTGAAATATTCGTTTATACCTTTTGCAAATCCGTCCAAAAAGGCTGTAACATGAGTTCCACCATCTTCAGTACTTTGTCCGTTTACAAACGAATAAATATATTTATCTAATGATGATGTGTGGGTTAATACAAATTGAAGGTTTTCACCTTTATAATTAAATATTTCATATAAAGCTTTTTTTTCGCCACCCATTTCATTCAACAGCAAGTCTTTAATACCGTTTTCACTTAAATATTGTTTGCCATTGCATTTAATAACCAAACCAGGATTCAGGTAGGCATAATTCCACAGACGTTTTTCAATCATTTCCATATTGAACGAATATTTTCCGAATAATTCCTCATCTGGAACAAATTCCAAATATGTACCATCCTTTGAATCAGGTTTTGCATTTCCGGATTTTCCAGATAATTTTTTTCCTTTTTGGAACTCTACAATAGACATTTTTCCGTTTCTAATTGAAGCAGCTCTAAAATATGAAGAAAGAGCGTTTGTTGCTTTAATTCCAACTCCGTTCATTCCAATCGCCTGTTTAAAAACAGAATTATTATATTTAGCACCGGTGTTTACATTACTTACACAATCTTCAAGTTTTCCAAGAGGAATTCCTCTTCCATAATCGCGAATTTTTACTCTATTATCTTTTATTTCAATATCTATTTCTTTTCCAAAACCTTGTGAAAATTC
>CAYFND010000048.1:4664-6461 GCA_964344405.1 uncultured Treponema sp.
AAATTCATCAACAGCATTATCAATTCCTTCCTTTAAAAGAATGTAAATACCATCATTTTCATTGCTTCCATCTCCAAGCGAACCAATATACATTCCGGGTCTTAAACGAATGTGTTCCAAACCTTCAAGATGTTGAATACTGTTTTCATCATAAACTGCTTGTTTAGTATTTGCTTTAGTTTTTACAGCCATAATTTCCCCTAAAAATGGTTTTGATAATATCTATTATAAATTAATCAACTGATTAAGTATATGTCTTAAATAAAAAAAAGGACGCCTTCAATTAAGAAGACGCCCTTTTTTAAGCTAAACTAAAACTAACTTACGCTAGGATTAGAAGTTTACAGTCAAGTAAACTGGTACGCTAAATTTGAATGTTGGGATTCTAGGATCATTACCAAGTGTAATTGTTGAATCAAAAGCAATTTCATAACCACAAACACCAAAGCTTCCTGTTAAACCAGGTTTAACTTGAATAGAAGGTGAAGCATATGAATCTTCATATTCAATGTTCTGGCTAGAATATTTTACTGTAACTGTATTTCCAGCCCATGGATTAATTTTTACATATAAGTAAGGACTTACACCATTAGACATACTATATGTAGCTTTCAATACGATATAGTTTGTAAATAAATCATACAAAGCAATAGGAGCAGCATAAGGATCGTTTCTTAAATCTTTTTTTGGTAATAAGTTCAATTCAAATGGAACGAATACTTGGAAATTGAATGCATCAACTTTCATAGCAGCATATACTTCAGCACCTACTTTATTTAGACCAGTATAAACTGATGCCATTGCATAATCATTAAGACCAATACTTGAATAGTTTCTCCAACCTCTTGTAACTGCAACTGTATCAACTGTTGTCCAAGCATTAACAAATCCAGAAATGTTATCACCAAATAAGTTACCAAAATTCCAACCAGCTGCTAATTTGAAGTAATCTGTAAATACCTCAGGTTTGTAAGTTTTTCCATCTATAGCGTATTCCAATGGAACTCTGTTAGTACCGTTATAAGTTACAGATGCACTGATTGTTCCTACTGGAGAATTGAAAGCACCTTTTACAGATGTTTCAGAAATACGATTTTTACCAACTAAAAGAACATTAGCTTCTGTTACTTCATCTGTAGTCATATCTACAGGAGCATAAACCCAAGCTTTTCCCCAACCTGTATTTAAGAATGCAGTAAGAGTTAAATCACCCATTGCGTATTCAAATACAAATCCGTCTCCACCAAGTCCTGTATGACCATTACACCAGTCAATTTGTTCTTGATTCAAACAGATATCATAATTTCCCATTGTAACTTTAAAGTTATCAAAAGGTTTGAACCAAATATTCCATGCTGTATCAGTTACGATAGATTTATCATCGTTGTTACCATTGTAAAATTTAAATCCAGCACCAGCAACATCTGTAGATACAGACAACTGCATAAGTGGATTCCAAGATTCTGCTCCATGTGTATCAAGAGTCATCAAACTTGTTTTTGAACCTTGTACAGTAGCTTCCTGAACACCGCCTAGACTAGATAAGTTATATGTTACAGCATCATAACTAACAATAGATCCAGTCAAGCGAACTTTTGCGCTAATTTCTGCTGCAAACATGCTTGAAGCTAGAACTGCAGCAATTCCTATAATTCCTATGATTTTTTTCATTTAAAAAAATCCTCCTTTTTTTTTAAAGATATTACGAATCAACGATTCTTTGTTGTAATATCTCTTATTTTTAATGTTAACACGCTCATTTTAAGAAGTCAAGATTTTTTTATTAAAAAATTGTTA
>CAYFND010000048.1:6471-13784 GCA_964344405.1 uncultured Treponema sp.
GTGTAACCATTTTAAAGTTACGTAACAGACATATTTATCTTAATATTAAGTTATTTCTATATATTCTAAATAATCATTTTTACTTAAATACACTTTATTCATCAATTGATTTTTGGTATTATAGAAGATATGCAAAAAAATAATAATTACACAGTAGTTTATAGCGATGATGATATTGTAGTTTTGAATAAAAGGTCAGGACTATTAATTGCTGCAGACCGTTATGATGCAGACCAACCAAGACTTGATTTGGAAGCAGAAAAAGAGTTTGGACGTTTGTATGCTGTTCACAGAATTGATAAAGACACATCGGGATTAATCATTTATGCAAGAAATATGGAAGCTCAAAAATCACTTTCAATGCAATTTGAAAATAGAAAAGTTGAGAAAACTTATCATGCTATTGTTTATGGTCATCCTCTATGGACAGATTTAACTGTTGACCTGCCGCTTTTACCAGATGGAGACGCAAGGCATAGAACTGTTGTTGACAAAAGGAATGGTAAGGCTTCATTAACAAATTTACATCTTTTTGGATGTTGCGGTCCTTTTTCTTGGATAGAGGCAAAACCAAAAACAGGCAGGACTCATCAAATTAGGGTTCACCTGGCATCATCTGGATTTTCCATTGTTTGCGATCCGCTTTATGGAGGAAATCAAAAACCCATTAGATTAAGCGAAGTTAAAAGAAATTGGAGGGGAGATGATGAAGATGAAAGACCTTTAGTTACACGCCTTGCCCTTCATGCTTATGGCATTTCATTCAATCATCCAAAAACAGATGAAAGACTAAGTTTTACAGCACCCTACCCAAAAGATTTGGAAGCAACTAGAAAACAATTTGCAAAAATATTTGGGGTAGACCCATTAGAAAATAAATAATTTATAGAGAGCTCTATTATGAAAAAAAGTTTATTATGTATTTTAGCTACTATATTAGTATCAATTACTAGTATTTATGCACAATCGGTTCCAACGATTAACAATTCATCTTGGTTTTTTACAGTGAAACAGGATTTTGGTTATAAATCTGGTCAATATAATGAAATTGTCCTTCAACAAAATTCTTACAATTTTTTTACAACTTTAAGTGAATTAAACTGGGAGTTAAAACCAGAATTTTATGTTGGTGCAGAATTAGAAGCTGGTTGGAAGTTTTTATCTTTATCAACACGAATAACAACAGGTTCATCTTTATTTGACACTTGCGGAAATATGTATGATTCAGATTGGGCAGGACTCACTTGGATGCAGACAAATTATTCAATTAGCCAAAACAGACTTGTTTATGACTGGTCAATTGATACAAAAATTAATTTTACTTTTAATCCTGTATCATCACTTTTTACAGCTATATATGTTGGTGTTAGCTACAGCGATACAAGCTTTACTTCATCTTTGGGTTACGGCTGGTACGGCGATAGAAATTCAACAGGATTGGGCTACAACTCACCATATTGGGTAAGTGCTGCAAAGTTCTACGCTCCGGGTCAATTATACGGAGTTGATTATACAAGAAAGAATGTAAACATCCTTTTAGGAACAACGGCATCTTACACTTTTTGGCAAAAGCTTGAATTAAAAATTGACATAGCGGTTGCACCGTTCACATATATTTATTCCAATGACACTCATTATGGAAGAAATTACTTTATGTACTATATTGATCAACCACTTGGATATTTTTCTTACTTTGAGTTTGGAACTTCTCTTGCCTATAAAATCACACCTCGCCTTACTGTTGGTGCAAAATATGATATCAGCTTCTTAAATCAAATTGAAGGTCGCTCTTCTGTTAGAAATTCATTTACATATTATTATACTTACACATCAACAACAAAGGCCGCTGCTTCTGGATATATGAACGATTGTTCAATATTTGTTAAGTACGCATTCTAATCTTAAGAAGGAATTGTAACTCTTACTGTTACAATCCTTCGTTTTGAAATATCTTCCACCATATAGATGACTCTTTTATCTATAAAGACTTCACCTATTGACGGAAGGTGTCCAAATTGTTCCAAAACCCATCCACCAAAAGTGTTAAACTCCTCAGATTTTAAGTCCAACTTCATAATTGCATTTATATCATCTAGCTGAATATCGCCTTGGATTATAAAAACTTTTGGGCTTATTGGTTTTATCTTGTTTTCTGCCGGTTCCGAGTTTTTGCTGTTTTCATCTGTCATACGGTTGAATACAAGCTTCATTATATCTTCCATTGTTACAATTCCATAAGTATCGCCTTGTTCATTCAGAACAACTGCAAATTTGTGCTCACTTTGGCGGAATTTTTGCAACAATTCAAAAACTGACAATGTACCTGGTATAAAATCCATGGCCTTCATATTTTGTTTCGCATAGTTCTCGCCCAGATTTTCAGAAGAGGAGTTATACAAAATTGTCTTATAGTTCAAAACTCCAACAACATTTTCCCTGTTTTCTTTGTACACGGCTAATGTTGAGAATCCTGAACGAAGAAATTCTGCAATAACTTCATCTTGAGTTGCACTTTCACTAACCATGCTCACCAAAGATCGATGCTTCATAATATCACTTACAACCAAATCATTGAATTTAATGATTTTATTGAGCATCTGTCCTTCTTTTGTTTGAATTGTACCTTCAGTTTCTCCTACGGAAATAAGCGTTTTAATTTCTTCTTCTGTGATGTTCACATTTGTTGAAGGCTTGACTATCAATTCTATCAACTTGACTGCCAGATGAGACAAAAGTTCAAAAAATTTAACTATTGGAAAAAAAATTCTTTGCAAAAACAACAAAGGTTCGCTTGCAAATAAAGATATCTTTTCTGGATATATGGAGGCTACTGTCTTTGGAATTATCTGTCCAACTACTGTAACAAAAAAAGCTACAACAACAGTGGCTATTCCAACACCCTTTTCTCCAAAAATGGAAACGGCAAGCATTGTTGCAATTGCAGTTGACAGGGAATTCAAAAAGTTAGTTCCAATCAAAACGACAGTTAGAAAACTTTCCATATTGTTTTTAAGTTTTTCTACAGTTGATGAATGCTTTGTCTTGCTTTCCACCAACCTTCTGAGTTTTATTTTTGATAAAGACAAATATGCCGTTTCTGATGAAGTGAAAAATCCTATAAATAAAAGTAGGACGAATAAAACTAAAATCAAAAAGCTTATATACAAAGTGTTCATTTATTCCTCCTCTTTTTCTTTAAGTTTCTTGATTCTGATTCTTTCAATTCTGTGAGATTGAACTTTTTTTACCATAAAGAAATATCCTTCAAATTCAATTTCATCATTTTCTTCTGGCATTCTATTGATTTTTTCTATGAACCAACCACCTATTGTTTCATTCATATCTGAAGCTAACGGAATATGAAGTGCGTTCTTTAAATCCAACAACAAGACAGAACCGTTTATTTCAAAATCATCTTGATTCTCTATATCATCAAAAGAAAAGACTTTTCCACGCAAAGTTGTTTCACCAGGAAGGGCGAAAATCTCTCTAGAAATATCTTTTTCTGTAATAATTCCGTCTGTTCCAGAATATTCATCAACAACTACAGCCATTGACTGCCTGTTTTCAAAAAGCATTTGTTGAACTGATGACATTTTTTTTGTGCCCAAGATGAACAGAGGCGGCCTCATCACCTTTCTAACTTCAAATTCATCCTGTCTATTCTTGAAACTTAAAATGTCCTTCAAATAAATAATTCCAATTATGTCATCAATTGATTCGTTATAAACTGGAAATCTGGAAAAACCCAAACGCTGTGAAAATTCAATTATATATCTGTAATTTGCTTTTACAGGAACGGCCTTTATCTTGATTCTTGGCACCATGATGTCCTGAGTTTCCAAATCCGAAAACTTGAAGACCAAGTTCATCATTCTGTTCTCATCTTTCTCGATAATTCCTTTTTCCAGACTTAAATCAAAGAAAGTCTTGATTTCTTCTTCTGTATAAGATTGCTTTGTCTTTGTGTTCTTTATACCGAACAAGCGTAAAATCAGTCTGGAAATTGCAGTAACTACAATAATAAGCGGGTTCATTATAAAAACTACAACTGAAATAAATCCAGAAAACAGATAAGCAATTTCATCCGGAATTTTCGTAGCTATTGTCTTTGGTGTGATTTCTCCAAAAATTAGAAGAAGTATGGTCGCGGTTAGAGTGGCGATTCCAACACCTTTTTCTCCAAAAAATCCCAACGCAATGGACGTTATTATAGAAGAAAGTAGTATATTAACTAGATCATTTGAAACCAAAAGTGTATTTATGAGCTTCTCTTTTTCATCAAGAAGCTTGCCGACTCTTAAAGCTTTTTTATCTTGATTCTTTCTTAAAATTCGTAGTTTGAGCTTATTCATTCCAAGAAAAGCGCTTTCAGAAATGGAAAAAATCATTGATAAGATAATCAATAAAATTGAAATTATTATTAAAAATAAATAAGGGGAATGAACGGAGACCGGGTCAGGATTCATAAAATAAAAAACTCCTAAAATTAATCAGCTATTTTGTAAATCTAGCATATTTTGAATTTTTATAGCATCTTCACTGTCTTTATCAGCTTTGATTGCTTTTTGCAAATATTTTTTAATCAGACTTTTGTTCTGCTGATTTGTATATAATAAAATTACAGCCGCACAATAATAGTACAATTGTTTTTCTTTTGATGTTAAATATTTTGATTCTGCAAGTTTTGCATAAGTTTTTGCGGCTTTAGTCATCTCTTTTTGAAGCAGATAATCTTGAACACAAAAATTTGTTTCTTCAATTAAAAAAGTCTTAACAAGATTTGATTCATTTTTTTTGTCATAAGAAGGAACATTTTTTATAAGTTTTTTTAAACAGAAGCGGTATTCTGTAGGTATCTTTTGAAAAAGTTCGTATATAGCCTGCACTTTTTGAAGGTCGGTACCTTTTTGAGTTCTTCTAACCAAACTTTTAAATTGATTTATCTCTTCATTTTTCTTTACATATTGATTCATGATTTCTTCATTGACCAAAGTATCGCCAACTTCAAAATCAAAGATAAAATATCCTTCTTTAGAAAACAAACTGACTTTTGGTAAAGTTTTGATGTTCATTTTTGATAAAAAAGGATTCTCGCTTTCTGTTCCACTTATTTGTACAATTGTAAAATTTGGATAAAAATACTGCAGAAAGTTGGACATAGAAACAGAATCATCAGTTTTGGTGATTAAAACTATTATTTCTTGCCCTTTTCTTTCTGCATTTTTTGAAGCATCTTCTAAAGTTGTGTAGCATCCAAAAGAATTTCGTTTGCCAGCACAACTACAAAAGAGAATTGATATTATAAATAAGAATAAAAATGCTTTTTCCTTCATTTATTTAAAATAACTTACTCCAGCTACGAATAAATTTTCACAAGTAGTTTCATTTTGATTTAACAGAGGATTTCCACCGACATTCTTGAATAAATCTAATGAAGCGCCGTTTGTTTCAAGACCGATTCCTCTTTCACTATGTCCCATCTTTCCAAGGACGTGACCGTCTGGAGATGTAATTCCTTCAATTGCATATGCTGAACCGTTTGGATTGTCTGGTTCTGATGTTGCAGGTTTGCCGCATTCGTCAACATATTGTGTGAAAACTTGTCCATTCTGGAAAAGTGTTTTTGCCAAATCTTCATTTACAACAAATCGGCCTTCACCATGAGAAATTGCAATCAAGTGATTTCTTGAATCAATTACAGATGGATGTAAAGCCCAAGGACTTGTAGCAGAAACGATTCTTGTTCTAACGATTCTAGAAATATGGCGGCCAATTTTGTTGTATGTTAAAGTTGGCATATCATCTGTCATTTCTTTGAATTCACCATAAGGAGCAAGTCCTGTTTTTACCAAAGCTTGGAATCCGTTGCAAATTCCCAATACCAAACCGTCTCTCTTTTTAAGAAGGTTCATAACTTGTTCTGATATTTTGCCTGCTTTCAACACGTTTGCAATGAACTTTGCAGAACCATCCGGTTCGTCTCCGGCAGAGAATCCACCAGAAAGAGCCAAAATCTGTGTATCTTTTAATTCTTTTTCTAATTCAGCCAAACTTTCTTCAAGCATTTGAGAATTTTTATTTCTTAAAACAAGAATCTTTGTATTTGCACCAGCAAGATTAAAAGCCCTTGCCATATCAAATTCACAGTTTGTTCCAGGGAATACAGGAAGAAGAACTTTTGGTCTTGCAACTGCAGTAGAGAATACAGGATTCTTACGAATTGCACTCAACGACTCATGTTCTTTCATTGCAAAAGCAGGATATTCACGTGCAGGTTTTTCACCACTAACAGAAGGGAAAACCTTTTCTAGTTTTTCATCCCACTTGCTCAAACAATCTGCCAATGAAATATCTTTGCTGATTGTGAAATTTTTATAAGCTACATTCTTCAAAGAAATAACTTTTTCACTAATTGTCTTACCAATTTTACAAACTGTATTTGAAGCAAAAGCTGGATTCTTTGTTAAATCTTCATTTGTTTCAACAAGTATTGCGCCATATAAAGGTGTGAATAAATCTTCAACCGAGCCTTTTTTGTCTGAGGAATCAACAGTGCAAGAAAGAGGAACATTATCAATCTGCAAACCGATCATGTTTCCTTCTGCCATTTTTGTTACGGCTTCTGCAATTCCACCAGCGCATACTGGATACATTGCTTTTATTTTTCCGTTCTTGTTGATTTCATATAGAGCATCACTGTTTTGTAGGAATGTCTCAAATGATGGAGCCAACTCTTTTGAATATGGAACTTTTACCAAGTAAACGTCATCTCCAACTTCTTTGAATGAACCGCTGACTACATTTTTTACATCATCATGACCGACAGCAAAAGAAACAAGTGTGTGAGGAACATTAATGTCTTCAAAAGTTCCACTCATACTGTCTTTTCCACCGATTGAAGCTGTTCCACAAGCAATTTGTGCGTCGATTGAACCGAGCAAAGCTGCTGCAGGATAACCCCAAGTTTTTTTACTTACAGCCCTTCCAAAGAATTCCTGGAATGACAATCTTGAATCTCTAGCTTTTCCACCAATACAAGTGATTTTTGCTAAAGATGACAAAACTGATGTTTGAGCTCCGTGCCAAGGTGACCACTGGCCAACACGAGGGTCGAATCCATAAGTCATCAAACTGGCTGTTGAAGTTTCACGCGGTGAAACAACAGGAATCTTTGCAGACATACCTGCTTCTGGAGTGTTTTGATATTTTCCACCATAAGGGAACAATACTGTTGAAGCTCCGATTGAACCGTCAAAACGTTCACCCAAACCACGTTGAGAACAACAAGCCAAATCATTCATATTTGAAAG
>CAYFND010000049.1:0-13666 GCA_964344405.1 uncultured Treponema sp.
CCGCTCTTTTACAAGCCACCGTAGCCGCTAAAGATTCTATTGATAACTTAACAGAGTTGATGGTTGCAATACGTTATGAAAAACTCGATTCTATTAAAGCTTTGATACACGCTGGTGTAGACGTTAATACCAAACTGCTTCTTAAGAAGACTGCATTGATGCTTGCGGCACAGTTTGCTAAAAACACAGAGATACATAGAACACTTATTAGCGCTGGTGCTGATGTTAATGCAAAGGACGTTGATTGGACAACTCCGTTAATGTATGCGGCAGTTAGTAATGAGAGTTCAGAAGTGATTAAAACTCTTGTAAAGGCAGGGGCCTCTGTCAACGCAAAAGATTTTTACGGGAAAACACCTTTACTGTATACTTTATCTAATACTATTAATATAGAAGAAAAGTTCACAGGGATTGATACTTATGTTAATAAAAAATGGAGGAATGACGTTATGGACAAGTCTGAAGAACTATTCAATGCATTACTCAAAAACAAAAGTCCTGAGAATATCAAAGTTTTATTAGATGAAGGTGCGGATGTAAATTGTAGTGATAACGACGGCTGGACGGCTTTAATGTATGCAATCTGCTGGAACGAGGATATTGAGGTTGTTCACACTCTTATTAATGCCGGTGCTGACGTAAATGAGGGAAACTGGGGCAGAACGCCTTTGATGATTGCTTGTGAATGTAACGCTCCTTTAGCTGTGATAACATCATTAATCCAAGCAGGAGCGGATGTTAATGCCACTGATTCTATTTCAGAACATCCCATGGGAAAGACAGCGCTGATGTTGGCGTCCCGTTGGAGCAAAGACCCACAAGTAATTGCCGCACTTATTGAGGCCGGAGCTAAAGTTGATGCAACGGATGTTAATGGAGAAACGGGTCTTAGGGCGGCGCCCTAGGAGAATGGGGTATGGTGAAGACTGCCTGCAGGCTGAACCTAGGGGAAAGGCTTTTCCCCTCCTACTGACTTAACGCACTTATACTTACATTGAATAACAAATCATACCAACTAAGTATTGGACTTCAACTTCTTAAACAACTATCATTTAAAACAAACGCGAGGTACAAATGAAAAAATATTTGGCATTAGCTTTGGTTGCCCTCAGTTTGACAGGGCTTGCATTTGCACAGGGGGAAAATACGAAGGTTTTAATTCTTTATTATTCTTACACGGGAAACACGAGGGGAATTGCTCTGCAGGTTTATGAGAAGCTTGGCAGTTCGAAGGCGGACATTGTTGAGATTGAACCAGTTGTTCCGTATTCAAAAGATTACGACACTGTTGTTGATCAGGGGCATCGCGAAGTGAACAGAGGTTATGAGCCTGAAATTAAGCCGCTCGGTGTGAACGTTGCAGACTACGATGTTGTTGTTATTGGAACGCCTGTTTGGTGGTACCATGTTGCGTCTCCGGTAAAGACTGTGATTTCTCAGAACGACTGGAAGGGAAAATCAGTTTATACTTTTGCGACAAACGCCGGCTGGATTGGTCAGACTTTTTCTGATTATGAGAAGTGGCTCAAGGGTGCTGACATAAAGTCTAAGATGAACATTTTGTTTTCTTCAGGAAGCGACCGTGAGAATATGAAGACACCTCAAAAAGAAATTGATGACTGGATTGAGTCTATAAAAAATAACTAGGGGATAAAATGAAGCCTTACATTATTTGCCACATGATGGCATCTTTGGACGGAAGAATTGATTGTGCGTTCGACGGACTTGCTAAAGACGATGAGCCTGTATGTTTAAAGTTGTCTTCTGTTAAGCAGCTTGATGACGGAACTGTCTGGCTTAGGTATAAAGTGTAATAAATTTAATCTCATCAAGTTTTATCAATGACAAAATTCAAGGTATATGGTATAAAAAACATAGGTGAGAAAATTGATTTATAAACTAAAGAACTACGGGCTAAAAAAAGAAGAGTATGAAAAATGTTTGCCATACATAACTGAAAAAAATCATACTATGTGTGGCATCATTCTAAAAGTCATTGGAATTATAACTTCAATACTTTTTTTTGTTTCTCTTTTTATGACTAAACTCCAAGATTTAAGATTTGTCTATTTATTCTATTCAATTCTAATGATTATTTGCTCAATTCTTAATAAAAAACTTCGGTTCAAAGATTCTATTGAAGTTTATGTCGTTATGATTTTATGTCTTTCATTAGGTTGTGCTTTAATTCTGCCCTATCCTTCAGAGAAATCTACAATATTCCCTTTATTGATTGTCATTCTTCCAACTTTATTCACAGAAAAATTTCACAATATGGTTATTTTCTTGATCAGTGCTATTACTCTTTTTCTTGGACTTGTTTTATTCCATCAAGACAATTTGGTTCTGGGAAATTTATAACGGTATAGTTCTAACACTAATTTCAATTGTTGTTCATTGGATGATCAGTCGTGAACGTTGTGTTGGATACTTATCAATGTCTGTTAATCAAGAAATGATTGTAAAACTTGAAAAGACTCAAAAAGAACTCAAATATCTTTCTGAAAATGACATTCTATCCGGACTTAGAAACAGAAGAAAACTTTTTAACACAATGAATAAAATTCAGAAAAAAGAAATTGAGTTCCCAAAAGGTGCCATAATGTTGGATATTGACGATTTTAAAAAATACAATGATTCATATGGTCATGCAGCTGGAGACGCTTGTATTCAAGCATTAGGAACTATGTTGTTAACTTTTGAACAGAAAAACAAAATCAAATTTTACCGTTACGGCGGAGAAGAATTTATTGGACTTTTCTGGTGTGATGATAAAAATGAATTAACAGAACTTGCCAACGAAATTTCAAAAGAAGCTTGCAACCTGGAACTATCATTGTCTTCAATTTCTGTCAGCATTGGAATCTCTTTGTGTGATTCTAAAAATCTGAATTATGAATATTGGATAGCCTTAGCTGATAAAGCTTTGTACACAGCAAAAGCAAAAGGTAAGAATTGCATTTGCTGTTGGAATGACCTATAAATTGCAACTATCGGTGGATAAACTTTTGAGCAATTGCAAGCACAATTTTATATGGCAATGGTCTTAAAGCTTTATCTGCATTTTTCAACTCTTTTCTAATTTCTATATGCTGCGGACAATGTTGTTCGCATTTTCCACATTCTATACATTGTGACGCAAATCCAGGAGTTTTTCGTAATCCTACAGTTTGAGCATATTCAAAACGGGCTGTCGACTTCTTCTCGATGTACATTTCGTTATAGCAATGGAAAGTTCCAGGAATATCAACTCCTTTTGGACAAGGCATACAATAAGCACAACCAGTACAACCAACTTTTGTTTTTTGATTGATTTCATCTTTAATTTCAGAAATCATTTTGAAATCATCTTCTGTAAATTCGCCCACTTGAACAGTTGAAGCAATACGAATATTTTCATTTACCATTTCTTCAGAATTCATTCCAGAAAGAACGCAAGTAACTTGAGGCTGATTCCACAACCAGCGTAAAGCCCATTCTGCAGCTGTAAACTTTTTGGGATTATCAGCTATCAGTTTTTTTGCTTTTTCCGGCAGCATATTCACAAGCTTTCCGCCACGCAATGGTTCCATAATGATTACAGGAATACCTTTTTCTGCTGCTGCCAACAAACCTTTTTTACCAGCCTGAATGTTTTCATCCATGTAATTGTATTGAATCTGACAGAAATCCCAATCATACGCATCCAGAATCTTTAAAAACATTTCTGTATCACCATGAAAAGAAAATCCTATATTTTTGATTGAACCATCTTTCTTTTTATTGGCAATCCATTCTTCAATTCCCAAATTCACAAGCTTATTCCAAGATTCAATATCAGTGAGCATGTGCATTAAATAGTAATCGATGTAAGTTGTTTTTAAGCGTTTTAATTCTTCATCAAAATATTTATCAACTGCTTGTCTTGAACGAACAAGGTATTGAGGAAGTTTTGTTGCAATACTGACTTTTTCACGGATGTTGTTTCTAGAAAGAATTTCACCAAGGGCAACTTCACTTCCTGGGTAAACATAAGCTGTATCAAAATAATTTACACCTTCTTTATAAGCCAACATTATTTCTTTTTCAGCTTTTTCTAAATCAATAGCGTTTCCCTTTTTTGTAAAACGCATACATCCATAACCCAGTAAAGAAATATCTTCACCCTTTTTATTCTTTCTATATTGCATAATTCCTTCCTGTGTTTAGTCTTCTACAGATTCTTCTTCTTCAGAAAAATATTTTCTGTAATAAATATCAGATATAGATAATTCATGTGAGCCATCATAACCATTACTAATTCTTGCATATAAATTATCATGAAATTCATCTTGAACACTAATATAATAATTAAGATTAGTTTTTAATTTATGATTATCATAAGCCAAATAAATTATTGCTCCAAATGTAATTACAAAAAGTATCGCTACTAAAATACCTTTTCCCTTTTTTGGTGTTACTTTTAAATCTTCTGCCATACAGAATCTCCTTTTTTAATTTCCTTATTTCTTTATAAAGTTTGTATAAATTTTTTGCTCTTTTTCGGGTAATCCGAATTTCTCTTTTCCCAAATTAATACTTTTTATTAAGAAAGCCATATTTTTACCAAGAGTTCTCATTATTTGACACCCTTCTTCATCTTGCAAAACATCTTCTGCACAACTTCCATGAACCATATTCCAATATTGACTTGGAACGATCGGCATATTTGAAATTGTAAAATACTTATTCAATTCGTCAAAAGTTGCAGTAGTTCCAGCTCGTCTTGCTGAAACAACAGAAGCTCCCACTTTCATTGTTTTATCAATTGATGAAGAACTGTAGAACAAACGGTCTAAAAATGAAACAAGAGTTCCATTCGCAGAACCATAATATACAGGCGAAGCAATTACCAAGCCGTCACAATCTCTAAATTTTGCAGCAACTTCATTCACACAATCATCAAAAACACACATTCCCTTTTCTGAGCATTTTCCACAAGCTATGCAGCCTCTAACAATTTTATTGCCCACTTGAATTATTTCTGCTTCAATTCCTTCTTTTTCCAAGGTTTCTGCAACAATAGATAAAGCTGTTTTTGTACATCCTTTTGAATTTGGACTTCCATTAATTAATAAAACCTTCATAAAAACCTCTGCATACTTAAATATAATTCTTTTTCCTTATTTCTCAAAACAATTTGTAAAACAAAATATTATCCCTTTTTTTACTCTTCTACATATGAGTATTTTTTCTAAAATTGTTATAATCTATATTACGATGAACACTGAAATAAAATCAAACAGTAATGAAAATTCTCAATATACAAGAATGACGACTCACTCAATTCCAAAACTCATAAGTTCTTTGGCAATTCCAACAGTCATCAGTATGCTTGTAACTTCAATTTACAATATGGCAGATACATTCTTTGTTTCGCAACTTGGAACTAGTGCCAGCGCCGCAGTTGGGATTGTTTTTTCAATCATGGCAATTATTCAAGCCGTCGGATTCACTTTGGGAATGGGAGCGGGAAGCCTTGTTTCTAGAAAACTTGGTGAAAAGAAGATTGAAGAGGCAAATCGTTATTCTTCAACAGCTTTCTTTACCGCCCTTACTTTTGGATTGATTCTGACTATTTTTGGATTGTCATTTACAGATTTTTTAATGGAACTTCTGGGTTCAACTCCAACAATTCTTCCATATGCAAGAAATTACGCCCGGTTCATATTTTTGGGCGCTCCTGTAATGTGTGCGTCCTTTGTAATGAACAACCTTTTGCGTTCAGAAGGACACGCTTCATTTTCAATGATTGCCTTAACTTCCGGTGGAATCCTAAACATCATTTTGGACCCAATTTTCATTTTTGCATTAAAACTTGGAACAGCTGGAGCCGCAATTGCTACAGTAATCAGCCAATGTGTTAGTTTTTCCATTTTGCTGCAGTTTTTTTTACGTAAAAAAGGATTGGTCACAATTTCAATTCGCTATGTATCTCATAAAATTAAAGACTTTACAAACATCTTTTTTACAGGATTTCCATCTTTATGCAGACAAGGGTTGGCAAGCATCTCCACAGTCATGTTGAACAGAAGTGCCGCAGTTTATGGTGACGCGTCTGTTGCAGGCATGTCAATTGTAATGAGAATCATCATTCTTGTAGGTTCCATTATGATTGGAATCGGACAGGGATTCACTCCAGTTTCTGGATACAACTATGGAGCAAAGATGTTTAAGCGGGTAAAAGAAGCTTACAAATTTACGATTTTACTTGGAACTTCAATTTTATCTTGTGCTGCAGTTTTATTAATCGTTTTTGCACCTCAAATTATTGCTTGTTTTATTAAAGATGAAGCTGTAATTAGAGTTGGTAGCGCGGCTCTACGTTTTCAAGCTTGTTCAATACCGCTCCACTCGTTCATCGTTTCAACAAATATGCTCATGCAATCAACTGGAAAATCACTTCAAGCAACTTTCCTTGCTTGCAATAGACAAGGTATTTACTTTTTACCGTTAATAGTTATACTTCCAGCATTATTTGGATTAACCGGTGTTGAAATTACGCAAGCTTGTGCTGATGCCTTAAGCTTTGTAACAGCAATTCCATATGCAATCTGGTTTTTCAAAAAATTGAACAAACAAATATAGATTTCTTTTAAACTAGATTTTTTACTAAGGGAGATGGAATGATTTCAGAAAACATTGATGGTTACGACAAGTCTGCAAAGGCTTTTGATGACAAAATTGGTCAGCTTTCAAATTATAACGACGCTTATGATTTCTTTTCAGACTATCTTAATGAAAATGACGAAATCTTGGATTTAGCTTGTGGTCCTGCCAATATCAGCCGTTATCTAGTTTCCAAGAAAAGACTTTCTATCACAGGAATAGATTTATCTCCAAAAATGCTTGAAGTTGCAAGACAAAATGTTCCAACTGGTGATTTTATTTGTTCCAACATAACAGATTTCTTCATTCCTTCTGGTGAACAATCAAAAACCGCAAAGAAATTTGACGCAATTATAAATGGATTCGGACTTCCGTATTTAAACGAAGAAGAAGCAGAAAGAACATTTGAAAAGAGCGCTTTACACCTAAAAGAAGGCGGATTTTTCTATATAAGCTTTATGGACGGCGATAAAACACAAAAAGAGCATCCTTCGTTTAATCCAGAAATCACTTTGACTGTAACTTATCATCCGCAAAAACGAATTGAATCACTTTTAGAAAAAGTTGGATTCACAATTATAAAAAGATACAATCTTGATTACAAAGAAAGCGATGGTTCAATCACAACAGACGACGTCCTAATTTGCCGCTATAAATAATTTTTACAAACAACAAGAAAATCCTTTAGTAACAAAAAAGTGCGTACTTTACGATTAAGAAAAACTGAATTATCTTTATAAATAAGAAACAGTGATTTTCCATGAATAGATTCTGTTTTTATAAGGATTGATTATGACGCAGACAGAAAGACGGATTTTCTTAATTTCAAAACTACTCAAAGAAGATAGAACGCTTGAAGACACGCAAATTCCTCAAACTGAAGAAGAACAAAAGATTCTATTACGTTCTCTTTTTAACATCCGTTCGCCTCATTCAATTGATGACAACTTTTTGCAAATTCAAGATGAATATTTACAAGAGGAGCTTTCTAAAAAGAAGATTACACTCCTTTCAGATTTAACTCCAATAGAAAAAGATTTATATATTTGGCGTGGAGACATTACACTTATAAAATGCGGAGCTATTGTAAACGCAGCCAACAGCGGAATGACGGGTTGCTACCAACCTTGCCACGCCTGCATAGACAACTGCATCCACACTTTTTCTGGAATCCAACTTAGAAATTATTGTAATGACTTGATTGTAAAACAAGGATTCTTGGAACCAACGGGAAAGGCAAAAATTACACCGGCGTTCAACCTTCCTTGCGATTATGTTATCCACACTGTTGGACCAATTGTTCAAGGGGAATTGACAGACAAACATTGCGAATTACTAAAATCGTGTTATGAATCTTGTCTTCAAATAGCCACGGAAAACAACGTCCAGAGTATAGCTTTTTGTTGCATTTCTACAGGAGTCTTCCATTTTCCCATTGAAAGAGCCGCAGAAATTGCAGTTCAAACCGTTCGTGATTATAAAAAAAAGAATAATAGTAATATTGAGGTGATTTTTAATGTCTTTTCCAATCGAGATGAACAAGTTTACAGACGGATCTTTGCAGAAAATTAATCAATTAAAAGAAAGAATAAAAGAAGCTGACGCTATTCTAATTGGAGCTGGAGCAGGACTTTCAACAGCTGAAGGCTTCACCTACACAGGAGAACGTTTTCAAAAATATTTCTCTGACTTTGAGAAAAAATATCATTTTCACGATATGTATTCTGGCGGATTCTATAATTTTGCAACAAAAGAAGAATTCTGGGCATATTGGAGCCGATACATCTACATAAACCGTTATATGGATCCACCAAAATCAGTTTATAAAAATCTTCTTAAACTGGTTTCTGATAAAGACTATTTTGTACTCACCACAAATGTTGACCATTGTTTTCAAAAAGCTGGATTTGATAAAAAACGACTTTTTTACACACAAGGAGATTACGGATTGTTTCAGTGCAGCGTTCCTTGTTGCAACATGACTTATGACAATGAACTTTTAATAGAACGGATGGTCAAGGAACAAGAAGACATGAGGATTCCTTCAAAATATCTGCCGATCTGTCCAAAATGTGGCAAACCTTTATCCATGAACCTTCGTTCTGATGATACATTTGTTCAAGACAAACATTGGTATGAAGCAGCCAACCGTTATTCAGAATTTGTGGAACGTATTCAAAATTCCAATCAAAAACAAAAATTTCTCTGCCTAGAACTGGGAGTTGGATATAACACTCCGGGTATTATAAAATACAATTTTCAATCCCTTGTAGAAAATAATGTGGATGCAACTTACGTTTGCATTAACAAAGATGAGGATGAAATTCCAAAATCAATAGAAAACCGCTCAATTTTAATTCAAGATGATTGTGATGAAATAATAAGCTTCTTACTTCAAACAGAATAATCACATAAAATCAAGCGGCTTCACCAATCATGTTAGTTTAGAAACACCGACCTTTTTCGTCTTTTCTACATCTACCTTTTTGTTTTTGTTCACATTGATAACAAATCTCATTTTCCAACGGCTTATTTTGAATAAAGTCTTCTATATTATTCAAAGTTGTATTGGCAATTGCATCCAAAGCTTCATTTGTTAAGAACGCTTGATGACTACTGATGATTACGTTTGGCATAACTAGTAGACGAGCAAGAACATCATCTTGAATTACAGCATGAGACCAATCTTCGTAAAAATATGCAGTTTCTTCTTCATAAACATCAAGTGCGGCACCACCAATCCTGCCATCCTTCAACGCTTCCACAAGGGCTTTTGTATCAATTAAAGCGCCTCGCCCCGTATTAATAATCACAGCATCTTTTTTCATGATTTCAAGAGAATGAGCATTTATCACATGATGAGTTTCTGGAGTGAGCGGACAATGCAAACTTATTACATCACTTTTTTCAAAAAGTTCGTCCAACGGAACATAAGTAACATTCTTTCTTTCAGCCCAATCCTTATTCGGGAACAAATCATAAGCAACAACATTCATTCCGTAACCAAGCAGAATATCAGCCATTATCTGACCAATTTTTCCAGTTCCAATAATTCCTGCAGTCCTTCCATGCAAATCACGGCCAGTAAGTCCGTCCAACCTGAAATTACCATCTCTAGTTCTATTAAAGGCTTGAGGCGTCTTCCTTGTGAGCGACATCAAAAGCGCACTTGCATATTCAGCTACAGAATATGGTGAATAGGCTGGAACTCTAACAACAGGAATCTTTCCAAAAACAGCCTTCAAATCAACATTGTTATATCCAGCACAACGCATCGCAATCAGGCGAATTCCTTCTTTTTGTAAAATTTCAGCAACATCTGCAGAAATTTTATCATTAACAAAAGCGCAAACCACATCGTGACCTTTTGCAAGTGGAGCAGTCTGAATATTTAGATGAGGTTCCAAAAAATCAATTGATAAAGGAACAATATTAGAATTTGAACTAGATTGTTCCATCAGTTCTTTATTTGCTTTATTAAAAAAAGCAATGTCATACGGTTTTGCGTCAAAGAACGCAATTTTAACAGGAATGGTATTATTCATAGCAGCACACCTCCACCACTAAAATAATACCATTTGCGCTAAAAAGAAAGTTTTTAACTGTTTAGAATTTGATTCCTTGCTTTACAAGTATTTTTCCAACAAAGAAATTGCTTCTTCTATTGTTCTAGCTTTTCCATCTTTGTCTTTATCAGAATCAACGATGTAAACTAAACCTGCATCAATTGATTTCTTAACTGCCGACATGAAGGCTTCAAGACCATGTTTTTTAATAAAAATTGAATGAGCCTTAGCTGCAACTCCATGGTCTCCATCAAAGAAACCTTTTTTACATTGCTCAAGTTCCGGACATTCATAACAATATTCTAATTTTTTTGATTCAGAACAAGTAACATTCGGACACTTCTTATCTGGGAACATAGTTGCAAACGAACAACAATTATAACCAGAACGACATCCACCGCACCATTCACCAAAGAAACAATAATCACAATGAAAACCGCAAGGAGCCATAACATTCTTTCTATTGGCTTTTGCTTCATCAACACGAGCTTTTTTTAATTCTTTACAACGTTCAATACGAGCACCTTTTGGATTATCCCCATGTTCTGGATCATTTGAATACTTTTGCAAAATACTACAAGGAAAATCCGGACATTCTCCACAAAACTCCAATCCATAACCGGCAGCCTGTTTTGCTTTTACACATTCAGCAATTTCACATTTTGATTCCCCTGTAACCCAAGATGGGCAACCTTTCATCTGTATACAAGACGAACACTTGAACTGTTCTTTAAATTCACAACCTGTACAGGATAAACCACAATAAGTTTCAACTTTGATAGATGTCTTCATACAATCTCCTAAAAAATGTCATAAAGAAAATGTTATATATCAGTTTCTGTTAGAAACATTTGTATAGTATAACACAATAACTTTGTATGACAAGAGAAATTTATTCACAAAACCACAAAGAAAATAAACACTTTTATTGACTTTATATACCTAACGGTATATAACTATAGATATGGAAAGACAAACAAGCAAAGAAAGTATTCTTCTGGCATCATTGGAATTATTTGCAGAAAAAGGTTTTAATGGTGTTGGGATTAATGAAATAACTCAGAAAGCTGGTATTACAAAACCTTCTTTATATTATTTTTTTGGTAGTAAGGATGGTCTTTTTACTGCCCTCTTGGAACGTTATTTTGAGATTTTTAACACTTCTATCAAAAAAGCGTCTTCTTACAAAGCCCTTCCTGATGAATATGAAGAAGATGTTTATGCCACATTGAAAAACGTCGTACTTGCATTCTTCAACTTTGCTCAAAACAATCGTCTTTTTTATCAATTGATTCTTGCAGTAACTTCAGCACCACCTTTTTCTGATGCGTCCAGACTTTCTGCAATTTTTATTGCCGACCAAAGACGTATTTTACACGTGATGTTTGTTACTATTTCTGCCGTCCATACCAATATTCAGAATAAAGAAACCTATTTAACTTGGTCTTTTATTGCAATTGTAAATGCAGCAATTGATTTATGGTTAAATGGAGAGAATGAGCTTACTGAAGATTTAGCGCACACAATTGTACACCAGTTTATGCACGGTATTTATGCGTAATGCTGATTATCCTTTGAATGAAGGATGAACTTGTGTGTTGTTTTGTATAGTGATGCTTGTACTGATTTGTGTACCGAACAGTAGATATACATCTGTCTACATACCGGTATATAACCTGTATACCTAATGGTAGATTCACGTGTATATATCGGTCGGTATATCTCTACATAACGGTACATATACTTATATATACCGTTATGTACACTACTCTATACAAACTTGCACCATGAACCATGCTTGATACTTAATAGTGAGAACACAATTTTGCCGATGCGCACATCAGTTCTCACAAAAATATAACTCAATTTATAAGGAGAAAATATATGATTACAGATTACAGAGATGCATTTTTTTATCACGTGTATCCACTAGGATTTTGTGGAGCACTTTACAGAAATGGAAACGCAGGTCGTCATGACTTTAATCCCGAGCCTAGTCCTACAAACCGTCTGCAAAAACTCAATGACAAGTGGATTTCTCACCTTGTTGAGATGGGAATAAATGCAATTTACTTTGGGCCGCTCTTTGAATCAAGTTATCACGGATACGACACAGCCGATTACTTCTGGATTGACAGACGGCTTGGAACTAATGAAGACTTCGCTCACTTAGTATCAACCTTCCACAACAAAAATATCCGCGTAATAGTTGACGGCGTGTTTAATCATGTTGGTCGAAACTTCTGGGCGTTCAAAGATGTTCAACAAAATAGACAGAACTCTCCATATAAAGATTGGTTCTACATCAACTTCAATTCAAACAGTCCGTTCAATGACGGATTCTCTTACGAAGGCTGGGAGGGATGTTTTGACTTGGTAAAGTTGAACCTTCAAAATCCAGAGGTAAAAAAACATTTGTTCGATGCTGCAAAATATTGGATTAATGAATTTGGAATTGATGGTATTCGTTTTGATGTAGCTTATAGCTTAGATAAAGATTTCTTACGCGAAATATCTGCTGTCTGCAGGCAGGAGAAAGACGATTTTTGGCTTCTTGGTGAGATGATTCACGGAAACTACAACGACATCGCAAATCCTGCAATGCTGAACTCTGCAACAAATTACGAATGTTACAAAGGTTTGTATTCCAGTTTGAATGAGGAAAATTATTTTGAAATTGCATATGCTTTGAACCGTCAGTTCGGAACAAACGGAATCTACAAAAACATTCCTCTTTATAATTTTGCTGATAATCACGACACTGACAGAGTCGCTTCTTCGGTTGCAGAAAACCGCAAGTTGTTTTTACTGTATGCACTTCTTTTTACAATGCCTGGCATTCCTTCAGTTTATTATGGAAGTGAATGGGGATACTATGCAAAAAAAAGTTCAGGCGGAGACGAAGCCGTTCGACCGGAATTTGACATAGACAAAATGCAATCACGACCACCTATTCCAGGACTTTGTGAGAACATAACAAAATTCGCCCGTTTACGACATGAGCACAAAGCCCTTCGCTATGGAAGCTACACTGAACTTTTTGTATCGAACGGACAACTCGCATTCTTGCGTTCAATCGAAAATGAAAAGTTCATTGTAGTCCTGAATCTAAAGCCGAATAGCGAACACTTAAATATTCACTGTAACGGAATAAACGGAAACTCAACTGATTTATTGACAGGAGAAATGTTCAACATCAGCAATGGAAATCTAAATGTAACTATTCCACCGTACTGGGTACGCTTTATCAAAGTGAATGAGAAATGATGAATATCTATTTGACACCACGCTTACAAGATGATTTCTTCTGCAACCCGATAGTCTCCGGCTTTGCCACTTTGGATATTCCGAATTTCTCAGAAAAGGTGTTCACCAACCATTCATGAATCTAGAAGGCAGGCAATGAAAAATCAAGACGTCCAAATTTACTGAGCAAATACAAATCTCCAACAATAGTATGAGACCCCCAATAG
>CAYFND010000050.1:0-373 GCA_964344405.1 uncultured Treponema sp.
GAAATGACGTATGTGCCTAGTTGGCAAAGCCAACTAAAGTACAATAAATTTCCTTGCTCTAACTAGGCTTAAAAAAAACGCACAAGATTTTTCTTGTGCGTTTTTTTATATAGAATAACAATAAGAAAATGATTATTTCCTTGAAGTTAGACCTTTTATATTTTATTATTAAAGTGGTATGAGCGATATTACGAACAAAGATGCATTTGATAAGTTAGTAGAAGGATTAGATTCCGACGATAGAAAGGAAATGCTTCAAAGAATTAATTCTACATCAAATAAAACAGTTCAATTTATTGATAGAGATAAAACAATAGAAAAAAAAGATGTTTCAATAAAACTCGATGAAAAATTTAACGTTTCATTAGTAGAA
>CAYFND010000050.1:383-13323 GCA_964344405.1 uncultured Treponema sp.
AAGCTAAAAAAAAAGATTTTAAAAAAATTAAGGTATAAATTTTTATTATGGATTCGTTCTATATTTTCAAAAAAGAATGTAGAAAGCATATATAATGATGATTTAATTTCAAATATAGCAAGTAAAATAAGACACGAACATCCCGGATTAATAAATCACAAAGAAAGACTCATAGACACAGTTTATTACGAAAGATTAGTTGACATGAAGAATGCTTCAGATTTTTTTAAACCATATTTTTCTATAATTAATCAAGATAGGGGAAGTTTCTATGTATTTTTGGGTTCTTTTGTAGCGCCGGAAATCTCAGAGAAAATAAATGCACAAGCCGATCCTTTTATCCTTCCTTTTGATAAGGACGATACAATTGAAGTGAAGAACGGCCTGCTAAAAAAATTGGATGAGATATTAAAAGAGATTAATCCAAATTCCAAGAATAATATTTATAATGCAATTATGAGTGTAAATTGGTTGTATAGTTTTATTTCACTTCCTTTTTTACATTTTATTTCTCAATTCACAAACATAATAGAAAAATCTTTTACTTGCCCTTACAACAATGCAAAGAATGATTATGATGCTTTTGCCGCAGTTTTTGATAATGTAAAGACAATTGAAAATGAAATTCTGGAAGCAATTTATTTGTTTTCGCAAAAAAAAGAATTAAAGAACAATGTTCAAGAGAAAGATGTTGAAAAAGCAATAAAAGAATTCATGAATACCGCAAATTATCATTTCGCATCTATTCAAATGTATATTTCCATAGTTCCAACAGAAAAACTTGGAAAAATTATTCATAATGATTACGATTGGTACGCACAGAATATAGACGGTGTTGAATCTTGGTTTCCATCATATAGGGCGGAATGGCGAAAAATAATTGACATAAGATGGAACGAATGGCTTAGAGAAAGAAAAAAGAATCAATTGGGAAAGACGTTAAAGGCAAACTTCGATTTGGACAATTTTCCTTCAATGGAATACCGACCGTGGAATGATATCTGGCTTACAACACCGTTTTCTTGCGAGTTGACAGGTGGAATGCTATCTTGGTTCTATGTAAATAAATATAGCAAGATAATTCAACCGCTAAATGACGTTGTTATGGAAGGAATCTTTTTACGTAGTGAGAACAGAACTGAATATTCAGAAGGATTGAATGTTTTTGCAACTGCAAACACGCAGATGGGCGAATTATTGGAAAAACTTTCACCAAAAGGAAGGTATGGCGAGATTTTTGAAGAATTGAAGAATAATAAAATGCGTTCATTCCAAGTTCAAAATCAAATAGATTCAATGATGGCTGCAACAGAAGCTGAAGTCAAAGAGTGCACAAAGAAATTCATAAAAGGTGCAAAGACAATAGACCTTGTTTTTCACGGTTTTTTTGATGAAACAAAAGATGGAATTCATGAAGGGCTTCAAAATATAATGCTCATAAAAGGTAATCAAAATAGATTGTTTAGAGACAAACTAATTGAAATCAGGAATATAATCAGATTAACTGTTTTTTACTTAACAGAATTAATTCCAATTGATGCTACATCAGAAAAAAATTAAAAAGCCTTTGCTTCAAAATCATTAACGGTTAGCGGTTTTGCAAAATAATATCCTTGAATCAAATCGCAACCTTGTGATTTTAAGAAATCAACTTGCTCCCTTGTTTCAATACCTTCTGCAACAATCTTCATATTCAACTTTTTCGCCAAAGAAATTGTCTCTTCTACAATAATTCTGCCTTTATTTGCTTCTTCTTCACCCCTGAAGAATTCTGCGTCAAGTTTTACAATATCAAGCGGCAGCTCTTTTAGCGTATTGAGTGAAGAATATCCAGAACCAAAGTCGTCCATAGAAACTACGAATCCGTAAGAACGAAGGGTGTTGATTGTATTCAAGAGGATGGATTTATCATCGAAGAATGCGCTTTCTGTAATCTCAAGTTCAATCATGTTGTGAGGAACATTGTATTCATCAATTAATTTACAAATATGTTCAGCCAAATCAGAACGGGTGAAGTGGGCGCGCGATACGTTTACAGAAATTGGAACTATCTTTTTGCCTTCTTTTATCCAATTGCTTTGTAGTTTTGCAACTTCACTAATCATATAGTCATCAAGCTTTAGAATAAATCCGTTCTTTTCAAAAATTGGAATAAAACTGTTAGGAGGAACTAGACCTTCTGTTGGACTCTTCCACCTTACTAACGCTTCTGCTGCAGAAAGGGTCTCTTCATTAGTGCAGTATTTTGGCTGCAAATAAACAAGGAATTCTTTATTGAGCAAAGCCCTTTCCATTTCATTTTCAACTTTTCTTTCCCATAGTTGAGCCTTGAACATTTCCTCACTGAACCACAAGATGTTTGAATCTGGGAGTTTTGAAACTTGACTACAAGCTGTATAGGCAAAATTGTAATAAGAATCTATATCAACATTTTCCTTATCGTTTGGAATTGCATAAATTCCAGAATTAAAATAAAGTTTCCTGTCTGGTTCAATGTCAATTAGCGAATTGATTATAGCTTTAACTTGATTTTCTGTTTCTTCCTTGCTTGTAAACAAAAGAAGAAGTCCAAAATCAGCTTTTTCATGTCTTGCAACGATTTCTTTTTTACCGGCAGATGACAACAGCTTCTTGTAAATTTTTTCTACAAGTTCTTCACCTTCTGATGTTCCAAAACAAGTGCAATAATTGTGATATTTTTCCATTCGGATGTTTACAATTACATAATCCTTCCGCCTCCAAAAGAAAGTTGAAAGCAGCCAGCACGCTTGTTTCTGCATGTAGAACCAATTGTTTCCACCAGTAACGCTGTCAAAGTATAGAATCTTTGCAACATGAAATCTGGCTATAATAAAATCAATAAAAATAACAATAAAGAAGATAAATAAGACTAAAGCTAGTATTCCCAATAAGACGAAGGTAATAGAAACAAAATCCAAATCTGACTGGTGAACATCAATATTATTATTAACAAGCGCATAATAATCGTCATTTTGAAGCTTCATTTTAAAGCAAATATTGAATGTAAAAATAGTTTGCATTCTGTCTTTGATTGATTCGCTATTAAGAACCATCTGTTTAAAGACGTGAGAAGATTTAATCTTTATCTTGTCGTTCTTGATATTCATAATAGGATTTTTGTCATTTGAACCAAAAGAAAAAGTTATCTCTTCATTCAATGTGTAAAAATCAGGATTCTTTGTGTCCGTAGTTCCATAGGAATAAACTGGATAGTTATCACGCTTTCTAATAATCTTGATTCCTAGAATCTTTGTACTGAACTGTATGAAATCGTCAATGTTCTCTTTAGCTTGGGTTTCATTGGAAAAAAAGTTTTTGTTGATTTCTTCTGTAATTTTTTTTGTATCTTCATACGATTGAAAGCATTTGTTTTCAACTGTATTTGTTGTGAATAAGGCTAGATTTAGTATATAAATAATAAATAAGGTGAATGTTAAAATACACAGACCTAGAATAGAAGGCCAAATCGGTTTGTTTTTTAATTTGCTAAAAGTCTTATTTTTTTGAACACTCATGAATCGTCCTCTCGAATATCATTTATAATATAACAAAATCTGTAAAAAAACATCTGAAATAGTGTTATGATTGATAAAATGATTACAAGATTATTATCAAAAGAAACAGACATTACAAAAGAAATACTTTATTTTCCGTTTAATAAAAAAAACAAAGTTTTGAACACTGATGAAAATACAATATGCATTATGAAAACAAAAAAATGTGGAAGCATGAGGTTCAGGTGGAATGAAAAAAACGAGAACCGAAATAAAACGCTTCAATCAATTAAGGCTGAAAATAAAATAGAAAGTTCTGAATTTTCAAGCGTCGAGCTGGTTCATTCAAAGAGAATCCTTTGTATAAATGAAAAAAATGAATGCAATTTAGAACAAGCTGATGGAATTATCACGCAAAACAAGTGCCTTATTCCTGTTGTTACAGTTGCTGACTGCATGCCGCTTTACATTTTTGATGATGAGACGAAAGTTTTTGGTGTCTTGCATTCTGGGTGGAAGGGGACTGGAATTGTGGAAGAAGCCGTCAATCTTTTTTGTTCAAACTATAAAAGCCAGAAAAAAAATATCTGCGTGGTGATTGGCCCTCATATTCACGAATGCTGCTACATTGTAGATAGCGAACGGGCTTCATATTTTGTTAATAATTTTGGTACAGACTGCGTAAAGGAATTGGAAGAAGACGGAAAATGTTTTTGCGGTGGAAGGGGCTTGAAAGTTGAATGGAACAATGAAGGAAAAAAACTGTTCAGATTGTCGCTAAAGAATGCAAACCTAAATCTGTTGGAAAAATGCGGAATCTACGATGAGAATATTGCTGTTTATGATGATTGCACTTGTTGTAATGACTTTTTAGGCTCAAACAGAAGGGAAAGTTCAGAAAACAAGGATTCGTTTGAGAAAGGACTGATTAGTCAAAGCTCATTATTCACCGTTATGGCGACGGGTGTTATAAACAAAGTTTAGGATTGCCATGGAGATGATGATTATATAGCCGAAGAAGCTGTACAAGTCTGCCATCTGTCCAAAAAATATAAATCCAAACACCGAAGAAAACAGGATGCTTGAATAATCATAGATTGAAATCTCTTTAGCTGGGGCGTTGAAATATGCGAGTGTGATTCCAAATTGACCGCCGGCTGCCGCAACTCCGGATAAAATCAAGAAAATCGTCTGTTGCAAGGTCATCGGTTCAAAGAAGAAAATCATAAACGGCAAGGATAAAAGTGAAGAGAAGCACGAGAACACCAAGACTATCACTTTTCCATTGCAATGCTGCATGCTGAGTTTGCGTACACAGGCGTAAGCAAATCCAGCTCCAACACCGCCCAAAAATCCTGCAATGGACGGAAGGCTTTGTGTAAAGTTAAACGATGGTTTTACAATCAACATCGAGCCGCAGAATGCCACGATGATTGCAATTAAAGGAATCGGTTTGATTTTTTCTTTTAAAAGGAAGATGCTGAAAATTACAGCAAAAAAAGGCGACATTTTATTTAGAATACTTGCATCCGATAAAATCAAATGGTCGATTGCATAAAAATTGCCGAAGACTCCGACAGAACCAGTGAGCGAACGTAGGAATAGATATTTGAATGATTCTTTTGGGACGACAATTGAACTTCTTCCGTTCTTGCGAATATCCTTCAGAATTAATGCCAGCGCGATGATGAAGGAGCTTGTATTCCTAAAAAAAGCCTTTTGCATGAAGTTTATGCTGCCTGCAAAATGAACAAAAACTGCCATCAAAGAAAAACAGAATGCGGAAAAAATCAGGTAGATAATACCTTTTGTAGTTTTTGTCATGAAAAAGTCCTTTTAATATAAAAAAAAGTGTATCGTCAAAAATTGTCGCCAACTTTTGGGATACACTTTGATAGTTTATATTCCTTAATAAAAAGATAGTCAATTATAGAGGAATATTTCCGTGTTTTTTCAATGGTTTATCCATAGATGTCTTGTTAAGCAAAACTTCAAGGCTGTCAGCAATACGTTTTCTTGTATCTTCAGGATTGATTACTTCTGATACATATCCACGTTTTGCAGCAATTTTTGGAGTCATGATTTCTGATTTATATTCAGCTGTTTTTTCTGCAATTTCTGCAGCTTTATTTGGATCAGCAAGTTCTTTTGCATATAAAATGCCAATAGCACCTTCAGCACCCATTACAGCGATTTCTGAAGCAGGCCAAGCGTAAACAAAATCTGCACCTAGATGTTTTGAACACATTGCAATATAAGCGCCGCCATAAGCTTTTCTGATAATTACAGAAATCTTTGGAACAGAAGCCTCGCTGTAAGCGTAAATAACTTTTGCACCGTGACGGATTATACCTTTCTGTTCTTCCTGTGGACCTGGAATAAATCCTGGAACATCTACCAAAGTTAATAAAGGAATATTGAAAGAATCGCAATAGCGAACAAATCTTGCTATTTTATCACTAGAATCGCAATCAAGAACTCCGCCCAATCCTTTTGGATTATTAGCTACTATACCGATTGTCCTTCCTTCCAATTTAGCAAATCCAGTAACGCAGTTTAGAGCAAATTCTTTTGTAGTTTCGTAGAATGAATCTTCATCAACTATGCAATTGATTACATCTTTTACATCGTAACCCTGGCGTGGATTTTCCGGTAGAATCTCATTGATTTTCTTTGCGTTCTTTTTAACGTCAAACTTGATTTTTTCAGCTTGAACTAATTCATCGCCGTAATAGTGAGGAATGTAATCAAGAAGTTTTCTTACACTTTCATAACAGTCTTTTTCATTTTCTGCTCTAAAGTGGGCAACTCCAGATTTTTGTGCGTGAATAGCAGCTCCACCCAAGTCTTCTGCAGAAATATCCATAAACATTACTGATTTTACAACTTTTGGACCTGTAATAAACAACTGGCTTATTTTATCAACAGTGAAGATGAAATCTGTGATTCCAGGACTATAAACTGCACCACCGGCACAAGGACCAGCAATAATTGAAAATTGAGGAATTGAACCTGACGCCCTTACGTTCTGGTAGAATAATTCACCATAACCACAAAGAGAATCAACTCCTTCCTGAATGCGGGCTCCACCCGAATCGTTAATGCCGATTACCGGTGTTCTCGCTTGAATAGCTTTTTCAATTAATTCTGCAATTTTTTGACCATGCTTCAAACCAAGTGAACCGCCCTGAACAGTAAAGTCCTGAGCGTAAACAGCTACTTTTCTACCATTTATTTTACCAAATCCTGTGATTACACCATCATAAGGGATTTCTTTATTTTCCATTCCAAAGCTTGTACAGTTATGTCTAACTCCAGAGTAAATTTCAAAGAAAGAGTCTTTATCACATAATGCATTTATACGCTCAATGGCGTGAAGTTTTCCTTTTGCGTGTTGTTTTTCAACATTGTATTCCATAAGAACCTCTAAGTTTTTATTTTATTTTACTTATTATGTAAATATTAAAATGTTAATTTGATAATATTAGAACTAATAAATAGTGTCAATATGACAAAATATAAAAAAATGTCAGCTTGAAAATCTCTATAAATTCATCTTTGATTATTGCTGTTCTTCTGAATCCGCAGTCCTGTAGAACTCGCTGGAAAACAAATCACTTTCATAATCAATCTGTCTTTTTCTTTCACTTTCAATTGCTGAAGAATTTGGCAGCCATTGATAACGTATTTGAAGAGATTTTGCAGCTTGAACAACATCGCCAAATTGAATGAATGCAGAATAATAATCGTCCTTGAATTTTTCACTATCAACATCAACTTTTTGTGAAGTTGAATTAAAATCAGTCATAATCCATTTGTTTTTCATGTATGTAAGTGTGACTGTCGCTGTTACAGAGTCAACTTCAATGTCATAAGTCTCGCCTTCAGAATGAACTAAATAATAGTGTATCTCATGAATTGACTTGTCGCCATTTTTAAGGATGATGCCTTTTTCTTCAGTTAATGGAGCTGGTTTCTCGTTCTTTTTGTACATAGCTAAATCGTCAGGAGTCCTCTTTCCATCAATTTCCAAGTTTGTAATGCCAAAACACCCAGCTTGACTAGCTTTTTCTGCATCTGTGGACCACAACAACCAGCCTTCAAGATTTGGGAAACCCTGGTCGTGGTTGTATGTCTGCCTTTGTTTTCCAATAACATACATCTGGCTTACAACATCAGAAAGATTTTGCGTGCTCTTACCTTTAGAAAAATCGTCCAGAAGGATTGTGTCCTTTGTGTTGAATCCCCAGAAGAAGCCTTGTATTGTCTGTTCTGATGTTAGTCCCAAAGAAGTGTAGTTCTTTCCGTTTGTTTTAATTGTATTCGTTGTGATTAAAATTACAGACACAATGGCGCAAAGGATTACAACCAAAGCCGGTTTGTTCCTTCTGAATAGTCTTCTTGTCTTAATCTTTTTATTTTGAGCCTTTATAAAGGCGTCACGTTTTTCTATAAATGTTGGGTCTTCAGAATCCGGCTTTTTGTAGTTTGAATAAAAATCATGAAGATTTTGCAACGGGAATTCAACTTTTGGCCTTAAATCTTCACTTCTGTGGCCTTTTCTTTTCTTTCCAGGAATGTTTACAACGTTTGAATTTAACTTTAATCCTCGTTCAATGCTATCTGCAAGCTCCTTGTCAATTCCGTTTATGCAATATTGAAGTGGTAAAAACTTCTGGTCAAGGATATCGGCATTTCTTTCTATAGTTTTTGCCTCGGGATAAGGGAATGAGCCTGTAATCATCTTGTATGCAATGACAGATCTGTAAAAACAAAGGGACGGCAAATCTTTAAGCGTTAGATTCATCCAGCAGTCGTTCATTTCTGCAGTCTCGTTTTCTGATAAGCCTGCAGTTGAATATTTGTACAAGGAACTTGGGGCGAAGAATATTCTGATTGAACCGTCGTCATCAAACTCCATTAAAATTCCGCCCGAACCGATTGGTGAGAATTCAATGTTCTCTTTTGCAATCTGTGTGATTAGTGAAATCAATGCAAATCCAGAATTGAAGAACAAGTCTTCTTCTTCCTTGGAAGCACCTTCTTTTAATGCGTCGTTGCAAATTTGGTGAAAGGTTTTTGCGTTTTCACTGAATACAGAGGATTTACCACAATAAAAAACAAGTACCTTCTTGAAGTAGTCATCATCCAAAGTCTTTATTTCTTCAAATGAATATTTTGAAAATGAGAAATCATAATTGCCGTTATTCTTTTTACCGATGACGACCAATCCTTGTTCTGTAATAATTGAATCAAAGTCTGTCTTTCCAAAACTAAATTCGTCCAATGTTGAATTAAGTCTGATTTCCCCGTTTTTTACTGTGATAAGTTCTTTCATATTCTTCCTGTTTTGTAATTTTGTTGCTTCATAAAAAAATAACAAGCATACGAATTATGCTTGTTATTTTAATTATAGAAGTTTATCTATCTTTTTCCTGATGGTGAATAAAGATATTTGAAATAATCCATGTTTGTACTGTATGTTGCAGGGTAGTCTTTCAAATTCTTTTTATAAGATTCAATACTTTTCCAGAATGAATAGAACTCCGGATCTTTATTGTATGCTTCAGAATAGATTTTTGCAGCTTCAGCATCAGCCGTACCTTTTATCTCTTCAGACTTTCTATAAGCTTCAGAAGCAATTGTTCTTTTTTCATTTTCAAGACGACCAAGCCATTCCGCTTTACGACCTTCACCCAAAGAACGGTAAGCTTGTGCTACCTGGTTTCTGTCTTTTATCATTCTGTTGTAAACTGATTCAGTCAATTCGTCAGAATATTTGATCTGGCGTGGAACGATATCAATCAATTCAACACCGTATTCAGGAATCAGTTTGTTAGCTTCAACAGTCATCTGTCTGCAAAGTTCATTTCTGCCTTTGTAAACCGATTCGCTTGAGGAGTTTACATTCACAAGGTTTTCAATTTCCCTTGTTTCTTCATCTTGAGTGTCGATATTTGTAGTTAAAGTTTCGTTGATGATGTTTGAACTTCTTACGATCTCACTCAATCTGTTCTGTGTGATAATTGTCCTTGTTGAAGAGTCAATGATATCGCTGATTTTATTATATGCATTGTTCAGAGTTGTTAAATTCTGGTAGAACTTAGCTGGATCGGAAATTCGCCATCTTGAAGTTGTGTCAACCACGATGAACAAGTTTTCTTTTGTCTGAATAGGCTGTGGGTCTCCATCAAGAGAAAGAACTCTTTTTGGATAAGTCGTTATTTTATCAATGAAAGGAACCTTTATATGAAGTCCAGCGTCTGTATGAGTGTCAACAATTCTTCCGATTCTTGTTACAACAACTTGTTCGCCTTCATTTACAATATAAAATGGGCCCATGCACAAAACGATGATAAGTAGAACAACGATTGTAATAATCCAACCTAAAAATTTTTTCATAGATTTAGTCATTTTTTCCTCCAGTCAAGTTTTTTACAGGAAGGACGTTATCAAGTTGACCGTCAATTAAGTCAGGTTTTTTCTCACTTCCAAAGATTTCGTCCATTGCTTCAAGATAGATACGTTCTTTTGTAACTGCCGGTGATTTTCTGTATTCGTCATAAACTGAATTAAATCTTGCGACATCACCTTTTGCCATGTTTACACGTTCTGCGGCATAACCTTCTGCAATCTGTAGTTGTTGGTCGGCTTCACCTTGAGCCTTTGGAATTTCAGCATTGTATGCTTCCTTACCTTCGTTGATGAACCTGTTCATATCTTGAACGGCTTTGTTTACGTCTTCAAATGCGTCTTGAACACCGCTTGGAGGAACGATGTTTTGCAATTTAACAGATTGAACTGTAATACCAAGTCCAAACTGGTTGAAATTGTCGTTCATCAAAACTACAGCTTGGTTTTCAATTGCGGAACGGGCTGAACCCATGATGTCCAAAATTGCACGGTCTCCAACTAAAGTGTTGATGACAGAACGAGAGATATCTCTAATTGTGTTTTCTTTTTCTTCAACACCAAAAAGCCATTGAACAGGGTCTGTAATTCTGTACTGAATTGTCCATTCAACGTCAATAATGTTCAAATCACCAGTAAGCATAGTTGACTCACTTGCGATGTTGTTCTTGTATTCGTTGTTTCTTCCGGCTTTTACAGTTGTAAATCCAAATTGTTCAGTTTGAATGATAGTTACTTTTACTAAATAGTTTTTATCTATTCCAAAAGGCAGTTTGTAATGAAGACCAGGATTTACAGTTTGATAGTATTTACCGAATCTTGTAATAACTGCTTGTTCAGTTTGATCTACAACATAAAAACTAGATCCTGCTGCAGAAATAATCAGTAGTAGGATAATAATCCAAATGTAAGTAGAAGGTTTTGCAAAAAGATTTCTTCTTGCTTTTTTAATTTTTTCTTCCATTTAATTTTGATGAGATTTAAACTCTCATAACTCCTATCAAAAATGTATATTAAACACATATTGAATCGAACTATAAAAGACAAGTTTTAATTTTAAAAAAAGTCAAAATCGTTTTATAATTTATTATATTGATAGAAGTTGATGCTTTAAGAAGGAGCTAAGATAAAGTCCTTGCAAATGGGATTTACAGCTATTTTTAATTAAGGAAAAGTTTATGAATAAAAAAGTACAAGATGTTGAAAAGAAAGCCAAGGGTTCTAAAAATCCAAAGAATCATTCTGTTATCACAAAAGTTATCTTGAGGATTGTAACAATTCTCCTTCTTGCCGCTATTTTGATGGGCGCCGCTTATTTTGCGTGGATGAAGTTCACAGAAGTTAAAATAGAAAAAAATCATGCGTTGGTGGAAAACCAGCTTTCTTTATGCCAGGAATTAGTAACGGCAAAATATAGATATTCAGACATCATCACAATAAAAAAAGCCGCCGGTTTTGCAAAAAGTTATAGCATTGTAAAGTACAAGGGTTTGATCAGGGCTGGAATTGTTGATTTTACAGATATTTCTTATTCAATTTCAACAGACGGTAAAAAGGTTGTACTTACAGTTCCCAAAGCTGAGGTTTTAGGAAATGAGATAATTTCTGAAGAAGTTTTTGATGAAAAACAAAGTATTTTTGTAAGGATTACGACTCAAGAAGTTTTTGATGAAATTGAACAGGCCAAGGCAGAAGCGTTGGAAGACATGAAGGCAGAAGGAATTCTTGAAGAAGACGCAACGTATGCAAAAAAAATAATAGAACAATTCATGTATTCTGCTGGATTTGAAGAAGTAATCATTAAATAACAGAAAATTTATTTGAAATAAGAAAAATATTTCAATACATTTAATCCTATGTCTATTTTAAAAAACTTAACATCAGGGTTAGAGAAAAAATATGTTGTAAACACAGTTCTCTCACCAGTTACGATGATCGGCGAAGTTTTGATGGAAACATATATTCCATTCATTATGGCAAAAATCATTGATGTAGGAATCGCTCAAAAAGATATCGGTTATGTTTTAAGAACCGGTGGCTTAATGGTTGTGTGTGCAATCTTTTCTTTGCTTTGCGGTTCTTTCGGGGCAAGATTTGCTGCTGTAGCTTCTCAGGGTTTCTCTCATAATTTGAGAAGAAAAATATTTAACAAAATACAGACTTTTTCATTTGCAAATATTGATAAATTTAGCACTGCTTCTTTAGTTACAAGACTTACTACAGATGTAACGAACACTCAGAATGTTTATCAAATGATAATTCGTATTTGTATCCGTTCTCCATTCATGCTGATTGCCGGTTCTGTTATGGCTTTCAAAATTGATTCAGAGTTGGCTCTTTTGTTCTTGATTGCAATTCCTGTTCTAGCATTGAGCATTATGCTTATTTCGTCAAAAGCCCATCCAAGGTTTTCAAAGATGCTTAAGAAGTTTGATAAATTGAATGCAACGATTCAAGAGAATTTAATTGGAATCAGAGTTGTAAAAGCTTATGTTCGTGGAAATTTTGAAGAGGATAAATTCAAGACTGCTGCTGACGACGTAAGAAAGGCTCAAGCCCATGCAGAAAAAGTAATCATCTTCTTAATGCCGATTATGCAGCTTGTAATGTACATTTCCATGATTGCAGTAATGTGGTTTGGCGGAAAGAAAGTTGTTGTTGGAGATATGCTTTCTGGTGAATTGATCAGCTTCTTCACCTATGTAACACAGATTCTAAGTTCTTTGATGATGCTTGGAATGATTTTTGTTGCAATTGTAATGTCACAGGCTTCAGTTTCCCGTATTAATGAAGTTTTGAATGAAACTCCAGATATTGAAAGTCCAAAGCAGAATCAAATTCAAGAAGTGAAGGATGGTTCAATCAGCTTTGAGAATGTATCGTTCAGCTATAACAAGAAAAAGGACAACTGCGTCCTTCAGAATATAAACCTTTCTATTGATAAAGGTGAATTCGTGGGTATTATCGGAGGCACCGGTTCATCAAAGTCAACTTTGGTTTCTTTGATTTCACGC
>CAYFND010000051.1:0-12666 GCA_964344405.1 uncultured Treponema sp.
ATACAATTGGATAAAAAAATGATTGAAGTTGCAAAAGAAAATAGCATTTTTAAAATTATTATAACACTTGGTAAAATATAAAAAAAATTGTTAGCATATTTAGTTTGATAATTTTATCTGTTCAATTGTTTTCATTTGAATGGCCGCAAAAAAATATTACAACAGAAGAATATAATTCTTATTTTGGTCAATACAGGGGTGATTCATTAAGTTCATCGTTTATATTTACTAATCAAAGTGAGATTTATGCCTCTGAAAGTGGCGCAGTTCTTGTTGTTATGACCGAATCAGGCGATGATTCAATATTTTTTCCTTCAACACTTGGTAATACAGCTATTTTAGCTCACAGTGATAATTTATTATCTGTTTACGCAAACATGGACAAAGATACTTTAGTTGAAGCAACTAAGGGAAAAGAAGCTTTTAGGGCTGGAGAAAAGATTGGAAACAGCGGAAATTCTGGTTGGCAGCAAACAAAAAACGGACTTGAATTTCAAATAATTGATACAAAGAACACGTCTGCTATAAATCCAAATGTCTTAATGGTTAATACTAATTCAGAAATCAATCTTTTACTGAATGATATTTATTTGGAAAATAAAGATAATGAAGTGTATGACATTAATGTAAAAAAGAATATTCCTTCTGGATTGTATAGAGTTTATAAAAGAAGAGACCCTATTGCCGTCCCTTATAAAACAACAGTTTTAATTAATGGTGTAATTGTGGACCAGATTTCTTACGATACGATTTCTCAAGAAAACAACAAAATATATATTTTAGGTAAAAAGAAATATTTAGGAAATGTTGTATATCCGAACAATACAATGCAACTTGTTGGTGAAACAATGTTTACAACTGGAAAAGTTACTTTAAGCGTTCTTGTTAATGATATTTTTGATAAATCAAAACAGGTGGACTACAAAATATCAATTTATTAAACAAAAAAAAGACTTTTATGAATTACATAAAAGTCTTTTTTTTTACTGATTTATTTTATTAGAATACAGCTACAACTTCACCGTTTGGATAGTTTTTGCTGATGTAATCTTTTACTTTCTGACTTGTACAAGCTTTAGCAAGAGATTGAATAGCAGGATCATTCTGTCTGCCATCTTTTACAGTGATGATGTTTACATATGGAGAATCAGAACCTTCAATAAAAAGACCGTCTTTGCTAGCTATAAGTCCAGCTGGAATTGCATAATTTCCATTAATTACAGCACCATCAACATCTTGTAGAACACGAGGAAGAGAAGCCGCTTCTATTTCTCTAAATTTTAAGTTCTTAGGATTATCAATAATATCTGTAGGAACTGCTGTTAATCCTGCTTTTGAATCCAATGTAATTAAACCAGCTGACTGCAACAACAATAAAGCTCTGCCTTCATTTGTTGGATCATTAGGAATAGCAATTGTTGAGCCATTTGTAAAATCTTTATATGAAGTGAATTTTTTAGAATATAAAGCCAATGGTTCAATATGAACACCAACTACACTTACCAAATGATATCCTTTTTCATCATTAAAAGTATTCATATATGGTAAATGCTGGAAGAAATTTGCATCAATTTCACCAGATTCAACGGCTTCATTTGGAGTAACATAATCAGTAAATTCTTGAACTTTTAATGTTATTCCTTCTTTTGCCAAATCATCAACAATCAAATTTAATATTGCAGCATGAGGCTCAGGAGTTGCACCAACTGTAATAACATTATCATTAGCCTTCTTACTACATCCAGCTAAAATTGAAGCAAAAACAAGAGTTGAAAGAATCAATATTTTTTTCATACTAACCTCGATTAAGTATTTTTTTTATTTACCTATCATAGTGATAGCATAATAATTAATCAATATAATTTAGTATTTTTTTTACTTTTTGTTTCAATAAATCTTTTTATATGTTAAAATTATAGTATGAAACATAATATGATTTTATCAGCATCTGGATGGCGTAAAGTTTTTTGTGCCAGTGGAGAGCAAAATGATACATCTGGTGAAATTGGACAAGACAATACATTGATTTCGCAAGTTGCAGCCGATGCTTTTTTTGATTATTTAGTAAACAAAACAAAACAAGATTTTCCTGTAATTGCCATAGGAATGGATACAAGACCGACAGGCAAAGCTATTGCAGACGCAATGATTCGGGCGCTTATAAATAGAAATGCAATAATTCAATATGTTGGAATAACTGCCGCTCCAGAAATTATGGCTTACTCTAAAAAACTAGACGGATTCATCTATATTTCAGCCAGTCACAATCCAATTGGCCACAATGGTATGAAGTTTGGAATAAATGATGGGGGCGTTCTTAATGCTGAAGAAAATTTGGTATTAACTACTGACTTTTTAAAACGACTTGATGATGAACCTTATTTAGAGGAATTATCAAAAAAATGTAACAATTGTTTAACATCAAAACTATCTTCTGTTTATTCCACTACAGAAAGTTCAAAATACAATTGTATCAAAAGTTATTTTGACTTTATGAAGGAAACTATCAGCGGTTATGAAGATAAAAATGAACAAGACATCTTCTTTGCTTTGATTGATGAATTTACTTCTCAAAACAAAATAGGTGTCGTTTGTGATTTTAATGGTTCAGCACGAACACTTTCTATAGATAAAGATTTCTTCAATAAACATAACATCAATTTTTATACAATAAATGATAAACCTGGTGAAATTGTTCATGAAATTATTCCAGAGGCAGAAAATCTTGTTTACGTTGCAAAAGAAATGGAAATACTTCATCAAGAAAATCATGATGAAGTAGTTTTGGGTTATATGCCTGATTGCGATGGAGACAGAGGAAATATTGTTTATTGGGATGAAACACAAAATAAAGCTGTAATATTAAAGGCTCAAGAAGTCTTCAGTCTTTCAGTTTTAGCAGAATTAACTTTCTCTTTATGGAAGAACAAAAAGAATCCATCATTTAAACAAGCCGTTGTTGTTAATTGTCCAACATCAATGAGGATTAATGAAATAGCAGAAAAATTAAATGCAGAAGTTTTTAGAGCTGAAGTTGGAGAAGCCAACGTTGTAAATCTTTCTAGAGATAAACGAGCTTCTGGATACAATGTGAGGATTTTGGGAGAAGGTTCAAACGGTGGAACAATCACATATCCTTCATCTGTAAGAGATCCCCTAAATACAATCTTTGCAATATTAAAACTATTAATCATTAGAGAAAATGGATTATACGAGATTTGGTGTAAAAAAATTAATAAACAATATAATCCTAATTTTTCTTTGTCAGAAGTTATGGCTTCTTTACCATGTTACACAACTACAGGTGTTTCAGAAAAACGGGCTGTCCTTCACATAAATCAAACAAATCACGCCCTACTTAAAAAGAATTTTCAGAAACATTTTGAAGATGCTTGGAAATCAAATCCCATTATTAAAAAATACAAATTTACTTCTTGGGAATGCATTATTACAAATGGAACAAAAGAAACTAGAAACGTAAAAGATTTTTCTTTATCGGGAAAAGGCGGACTGAAAATAATTTTATATACAGGTGAAAAAAATCCAGCAGCCTTTATTTGGATGAGAGGTAGCGGTACTGAACCTGTATTTAGAATAATGTGCGATGTTCAAGGTGACTCAATTGAAGAAGAAAAAGAACTTCTAGAATTTGAAACAGAACTTTTAAAAAAATCTGATGCTTAAATTCTCTTGAAAATCATGGTATCAATTCAATATAATATAAAAAAAAATGGAGTAATTATGGAAAAATCTGAAATTCTTAAAAGAGCAAATGCATATATTAATGCTGAAAAAGACGAACGTTTTAGCAACGAGATTAAGGATCTTATAGCAAAAGAAGACTATAAAGAACTAGAGGATCGTTTTTATCAAACTCTTGAATTTGGAACTGGTGGACTAAGAGGAGTCATGGGCGGTGGAACTAACCGTATGAATACTCTAGAAATAAACATGGCAACACAGGGTCTTGCAAACTATGTTTTAAAAACTTTCCCAAAAGAAGCTAAAGAAGGAAAACTTAGCGCAGTAATTGCCTACGACAGCAGATTAAATTCTGATGTTTTTGCAGAAGCGACAGCCTTAATTTTTGCGGCCAATGGAATTAAAGCTTATTTATTTTCTAGCCTTCGTCCAACTCCTGAATTGTCATTTGCAATTCGTGAATTAAAAGCAACAACTGGTGTTGTAGTAACAGCCTCTCATAATCCAAGAATGTACAACGGATATAAAGCTTACTGGAATGATGGAGCTCAAGTTATTGAACCTCATGACAATGGAATTATTGAAGAAGTAAATAAAGTTTCTTCAATAAAATCAATGACAAGAACAGAAGCTATCAGTACCGGAATGCTCAAAATAATTGATAAAGAAATAGATGAAAAATTCTGGACTATGTGTAAAGCTCAATTGTTCCGCCCAGAATTAATTAAAGAAAAAGCTAAAGAAGTAAAAATAGTTTACACTCCTCTTCACGGAACTGGAGCTATGCACGTTGAAAAAGTTCTTGGTGATTTGGGATTGAAAGTTATTTCTGTTCCAGAACAAAGAAATCCAGACGGAAACTTCCCAACTGTAGAAAAGCCAAATCCTGAAGAAAAACCAGCTTTAAAACTTGCTGTTGAACTTGGAAAAAAAGAAAAAGCTGATTGTGTAATGGCAACTGATCCAGATGCTGACAGATTTGGTACAGCATTCCCAGATAAAGATGGAAACTTTGTATTGTTAAGTGGAAACCAGATGGGTGCACTTTTAATGGATTACATTCTTTTATCACGTGAAGAACAAGGCAAAATGCCAAAAAATCCTACAGTTATACGTTCAATCGTTACATCTCCTTTTGGTGATTACATTTGTAAAAAACATAATGTTACAATGAAAGAATGTCTAACTGGTTTTAAGTGGATAGCTGCAGTTGAAGCAAATTTTGAAAAAGATAACTCTGCTGATTATATCTTTGGTCTTGAAGAAAGCTATGGTTATAAAGTAGAAAGAGAAGTTATGGATAAAGATGGAATTTCTGCAGCCGCTATGTGTGCAGAAATGACATTGTATTGGAGAAGCAAAGGTAAGAGCCTTCTTGAACATCTTGATGATTTGTATAAAGAATTTGGATATTTTGAAGATAGAGCTATTTCTAAAAACTTCCCTGGCAGCAGCGGTGTTCAAACTATGAAAGGAATTATGACATCTCTTCGTGAAAACGGTTTGAAATCACTTGGTGGTGAAAAAGTAGTTGAAATAAAAGATATTCAACAAAGCTTCTCATATAATCCTTCTGAACCAAATACAAAGAAAACTATCAACTTACCAAAGAGCAATGTTCTTCAATTTGTTTTGGAAAGTGGAACAATTATAAGTGCGAGACCATCTGGGACTGAACCAAAAATCAAGTTCTACATCAATTCTATCATCCCAAGTGGAAACGGTAGTGACGAATGGCTTGCTCAAGCTAAAGAAAAAGCTAATACTCTTTGTAACAACATTACAGCTGACATAGAATCTGTATTAAATGCCGCATCTAAATAGTTTTTACCAAGATTATAGAAAATTACTCCGTCTATACAATGATGGAGTAATTTTTACTGCTTTTGATACAGAAACAACAGGATTGTCACCTTCTGATAATCGTATTATTGAAATTGGAGCAGTAAAATTTAATAAAGATGGAATAATTGCCAATTGGGATCATCTTTTTAATCCGCAATGTATTATTCCACCTTTTATTTCTAATCTAACAAATATTACACAAGCAATGGTTTGTAATTCTCCATTAATTGATGAATATTTAAATGAATTTCTTTTATTTACAAAGGATACAGTTCTTATTGGGCATAATGCTCAATTTGATTTGAATTTTTTATATGAAGAATGTCAACGCTCTGAATGTAAATACTTTTCAAATAAAGTTATTGATACTTTAAGAATGTCCAGATGGGCTTACCCAACCCTTGGACGCTGGAAATTAGATTATCTTGCAGAAAAAATGAACATTGATCCAGGAAATTCTCACAGAGCCATAGATGATGCAAATACCTGCAAAGAAGTATTTTTGAGAATTCTAAATGACACAAAGGATATTCAAAAGTGCTACAGCAGGATCAATTGGTTGTCCATTTTGGAAGACCATGAACATTAATTGTGGTTTTCCAGAAATTGAATCTATTCCGACTTTTCCAATCTCTTTTCCAAACACAACATAATCACCTTTTTTTACAGAAACAGAACTTAGATTTGTATAAGCGTAAATTAATCCAGTTTTTGACTGAATAAACAAAACTTCACCAAAACCTCTGTATATGCCTGAGTAAATAACAGTACCTTCCCTGACACATGTTACAGCCTCATTTGTTTTTGCTGACAATTGAACACCAGAGACTTTTCCATTAACAGAAGTAACAACTGGGTTTTTAATCGGCCAACTTGTTGTAGAATTATTAGCAGTTGCATTTTTTGTAGAGGTATCAGATGTTTTAGTAGTTGCTTTTTCAGTTGTCTTGCTCTCTGAAGAATTCTGTATTTTGGAATCTTTTGAAAAAACTTCAATTTTCTGTCCAACTTTTATTACAGAAGATGAATCAAGCTTGTTTATACTTAACAGTTGAGATAACGTCATATTATTGTTTTGAGCAATTCTATAAAGAGTTTCACCCTTTTCTACTATATGTATCTCTGTTTTTTGATTTATATTTTCACTAACAACTTTTCCAGATAAAGTGGCTGCTACAGATATATCAGCCTGAGGAATTATTAATTTTTGACCTGCTTTAATAACGTCTTTTTCAGACAAATTATTTGCTGTTCTTAATTCTGCTACAGTTATCTGATATTTTTTACTAATTGAATATAAAGTATCACCTTTTACAACATTGTAACTTGTTTCAGAAAAACCATATGAAAAACATAAAAAAAGAATTGTTGATATTAATATTAATTTTTTGCTAATTGAAATTTTCATATCTCAATTATCGGAAAAAAACTTATCTGTCTATACAAAATCATTAAAATATTTGTAAACATCTATCTCACTAATGATTTTGTTTTTTGCATAATGATTTAATAATCCATCTCTTCCTGTTACTAAATGGGAAGACGTTATTCCATGTTGTATAGAAATCGTTGCTTCCAATAATGCTGACAAATGATCAGAAATTCTGACAAGTTTTCCATCAATTGGACTATAATTATCAGAATTATATTTGTTATTTAAATCATCATAACTGACTTGAACGATATTTCCTTTTTCATCAATTATTCTGTCTGAAAATTCATCACTTGTATAATAGATAATTTCATCTTTAAAGAAATCTTCCATCAATGGAATCAATTCTTTATTTACAATATTATTCTCTATATTCTTAACAACAAAAGGCAATTCATCAGTGGCTTGCTTTACAGGTGAAATTATATCCCTTGTAACAGATTCTGGTAAATCATGAAATAAAGCACTAAAAAAATTGTTTATCACTCTTTGTTTGCATTTCTTTGTTTTACTTTCCCTGCCCAGTAAAAGAGTCATTATGGCAACAAAATAACTATGTCCTAAAACGCTAGTTTCTGGAACACGAGGAGTTTGATTCCATCTTATTTGAAAACGAAGCTGCTCTATTTTCATTAATAAATCAAATGCTTTTTGGTGATTTACTAACATTTGTAACCCTTTTAAATCTAAATAAGGTTGTATCTCTGACTGTAAATCTTTTTCTATTTTTTCAACTCGTTCTCTTTCATTCACAACAGAAAGCATTTGAAGTTCCCTTATTGTTGAAAATTTATGAGCTGCATTATAAACATGAACTGCTGTTTTTGTTTTAGTTGGAATGCTAAAAGAACCGGCTTTTTGCCCCACATATAGTGTAAAATCAGAAAATAATTCTTCGTCATTCATCAACACTTTATATTGATTCAAAACCCATTCATTTAACCTCATGTATTCATCAGGAAATTCTTTTTTTAACATTTGTTGAACAGGGGCTTTTATATCACATAAAGCTATTTTCTTTAGTAAATCAAATAAGGAAGCATATATTATCCAAGTCCAGTCGATTTCAACACCGTTGTTTTCCTCAAACTTTCCAATAATATATGCTAAAATCATCTTTTCTGCAGCTTTATCCATTTCTACAAGTTCGAATGGTCTAACTAAATCATTCCAACGCTGAATAGAAAAAGCTTCAAATATTTTAAGAACAAATTCTTTTTTCATTTTTTAATTATTTAAACCAGCTTTATTGTCAGAATCCATTTTATCCTTCCAAACTACAGCCTTTTTCTTGATTTCTTCAGCTTGCTCTCTATTATTAAGGATTATATATAATCTATGAAGAGCAAGAAGATATTTTATGGCATTTCGCATATCATCAATTCGTCTTGTAGATAATTCGTATTTATCACGATAGGCAGTTGCAGAATTATTCAATAATTTTATAATCAAACGAATAAATAAAACTGTAGTTTCATAACTTTCAGCTCTAGGATCAAAATAATCTTTTACAGCTGTCCTCATATCTATTAGATTTTTTGTAATTGTTGTAAAACGACCTTCCAGTTCAACAAAAGACCACTTCCACTTACTATTATCACCAAAAGCATCTTTAATAATTCTAATTGCCAACCCAAGTTTTCTAATAATTAGAAATCGTCTTTCTATTGTTACAGATTGAATTTTCTCTTGGTAAGGCGTTAAATCTGAATATGGAGTGTCAATTGCATTTGTAACAATTTCTTCCAGGTAAATAATTGCTTTATAAAGAATTTTTCTTGCTTCATTCAAAGCATCATTATTTTTAACTTTCATCAATTTTATTGAAAGACTATTTTGAGCAACATATAATGATGAAATAATAATCATATCTTCACATAAAGTAAGTTTTTTTGTTTCCAACACAATAGCCCCAGGGTGCATTGAATTTAACATTGTTTTTTCTTTTTCTAAAGTTTGAATAATTCTTTCTTTATAAGGTTTTATTGCTTCAGTAAAATGTAGCCTTGTTTCTTCTGATATTTTTGCCACTAGAAATCTCCACTATACTTTTTTAGCATTGTTCTTGCATGATCAATTGATTCCTCTGATTCAGAATCGCCAGAGAGCATTCGAGCAATTTCTTGAACTCTTTTTTCTCCCCTAACTTCATAAACATTTGATGAAGTCAACTTTCCCGATACAGATTTTTCTATCTTTATTTGATTATCGGCATATACTGCAATACTCGCAAGATGTGTAATACAAAATATTTGTTTATTTTTCGCTAAATTCTTCAAATGACTTCCAATAGCGACGGCAACTTCTCCACCAATTCCCGTATCAATCTCATCAAAAATCAAAGTATCAACTTGATCAGAAATTGCAAAAATTGTTTTTAAAGCCAGCATCACTCTAGAAAGTTCTCCACCAGAGGCAATCTTAATTAACGGTTGAACAGGAGATCCAACATTGGCACTAATCAAAAACTCTATATCATCAATTCCATAAGGTCCACATTTTTGTTCCAAATCTGAACCTGTTTTTTGAGTAATTGAAACAGTAAACTTTGTTCCCGACATTCCAAGCTTTGCTAATATTTGTTCAACATCGCCAGATAAACCAGGAGCTGCACTTTTTCTCTTTTTAGAAATTTCAACAGCTTGTTGAAGAACAACCTTCTCTAGCTGACTGATTTCTTCAGATAGTTTTTTCTTTTCATCATCCGAAGATGAGTTTTTATTGATATATTCTTGAGCTTCATCCAAATAATCAAATAATTCTTTCATACTTGAATTTACAGAAGATGTATATTTTTTCTTTAAATTATAAATTAAAGAAAGTCTATCTTGAACATCTTGCAATCTATTTGGATCAAAAACCATTTTTTGTTCATATTGAGAATATTCTTCGGCTATATCAGAAAGTTCATAATAAGATGATTCCAATCTTGAAGCCAATGAAGCAAGTGATTTATCCATCTCTGATAAATGACTGGATTCTTTTCTTAACAGCTTTAATATAGGACAAATTGATGATTCTGAAGAATTTAGACTTTCATTTATAACCTGTAAATCAGAAAAGATTTTTTCATATGATGAAAGCTTTGTCTCTTCTTCTTCCAGCTTTATATCTTCATCGGGTAATAATTTAGCATCTGTAATTTCTTTTACTGCAAAAGAATACATTTCTAATTTACGTTCCCTATCACTTTCACTTGTTGTAAAAGCTAATAATTCCTTTCTTTTATTAACCAAAGATGTATATAATTTTGTAAATTCATTAACGTCGTTTACTATTCCAGCTCTGATATCAAGAAATTTTCTATGTTCTGAAACTTTTAATAAAGATTGGTGTTCATGCTGACCGTGAATATCAATTAAAAATGATGAAAACTGGGCTAAATCATTTCTTGTTACAGGTGTGTCACCTATCCAAGCCGCACTTTTTCCATTACTTCTGATATATCTTCTGCAAATAATTCTTTCATTTTCTGGAGTAATTCCATGTACTTCCAGCCATTGCCAGGCATTTTCAATTTCATCATCTTGAACAAGTTCTTTCATCGGATTCTTGCCCAAGTAAAAAGTTCCTGTGACAGAGGCTTCTTGAGTACCCGCCCTTATTTGAGAAACTTCGGCACGTCCACCAAGAAGAAATGAAATTGCACCAATAAGAATAGATTTACCAGCACCTGTTTCACCAGATAAAACTGTTAAACCTTTATTGAATTCCAAATAATCAGATTCAATCAATGCGAAATCTTTTATTGTTAGTTCTTCAAGCATGAGGGCCTCCCGACCAATTTAACTTTGATCTTAACGCACTATAAAACTTTTTTGTAGAACAGAAAACTAATTTAACTTTCTCATCCATCATGGAAATCTTTACATGATCTCCAAATTGCAATTCCAAAGGAGACTGACCGTCAACAACAATAGCAATATCCTTTGTCCTTGATTTTTCAATTTCAACTTCTATTAATCCGTTTGTATTTAATACAATAGGTCTGCTTGATAAAGAAAAAGAATTCAATGGAGTCATTACAAAAGCATTCAAATCAGGAGCAAGAATAGGACCTCCTGCAGAAGCTGAATACGCGGTTGAACCTGTCGGCGTTGCAAAAATAACACCATCTGATTTTAGCTTACACAAATGAGTAGAATCGTAAGAAATATCAAGCCTTACAGTTCTACAAGCCTTGTTAGTACTGATGACAACATCATTTAATGCAAAAAAAGTGTTTATATCTTTACCATCTCTAGATTGAACAACTTGCATCATACATCTTTCTTGAACAGGAGCATTTCCAGCCAAAAACTGATCAAGCGGATCCTTCCATTCCTCTGGTGAAATTGATGTTATAAAACCAAATTCTCCTAAATTTATTGGAAATATTGGAATACCAGCTTGTACACAATTACGGGCGGCATACAAAACTGTTCCGTCACCACCCAAAGTAATAATGAAATCATAATTTTTAAATAATGTATTCGATGTAAAGCCGTCAAAATTGACAAAATCACTTTGAATAGATTTAGTCTCTAAATATGTTGATATTTCAACAGATAGTCGTTTTGATTCAACTTTGCTTGTATTTACTATTATAAGGCTCTTTTTCATTATTCTACGGTAAGGATCCCAACACTTTTACTATTTTTGAACATTCACTACTTGATAAACGTGGATACAAAGGAAAATGAACGCATCTTAAAAACAATGATTTTGCATGGATACATGATTCAGAAAGTTCATCATTGTTTGCAATAACAGAATTTTCATAAGCCAAACGAATCTCAATCTCTTTCTTGTTTGCATATTGTTTTACATCTTTATACGAAGTTGTAAGAACCAATGGAAAGCAAGAAGCTGTTGAACCGTCATCTATCTCTCTTGAAAACATCTTATGTTTGCCAATTAAACAAGCATGAGTGAAATTTTCAAAAATCTCTTTTCTGATTTTTTCATTTCTAGGAAATTCTTTTAATTGAATATAAGCCAAAGCTGAATTAATATCAGGAAGCATATCTATTGAAGGAATTGATGATAAACAATTTTTTAAAACCGCCCATTCCCTTCTTCCTTTTGCAAACAATATTGCACCACCACCACCGGTAATAACATCATGTTCTTCTAGACCCAAAATTGTATACAAACCAAATGTTCCAGCTTGTTTTTTTTCAACTACATTACCTTGGTCATCTTTCTTTGTAACAAAGGAGGCATAACTTTGAGATATATCTTCAATTACAGGAATATTTAGAGCCATTATACTTTCAAAATCAGGCAAAATACCTTCAGTTTCATGTAATAATAAAACTTTTCCACCAGACAACAAACCCTTGCTAATATTTTCCGCATTTACAAGTCCTGTGTTTTCATCAACATCAAGAACTAAAGGTTCAAAACCCAACTCCACCAATACGCTGTAATGCCATGAAGGAGCCAATGCTGATATCATTATCTTTTCATTTTTTTCAAGATTTAATGCTATCAAAATATATTTTAAGGCAATTGACGGACTTCTGAGTGCAAAAGCTCCATCACATGATAAATTTTCCTTTACCTGCTGTATAAGCTTGGAATTCATTTCACCTGGACCTAATTTTTCATCGACCATACAGTTTAAAACTGCATCCATCTCTTTTCTACGAATCGTTGAACTATATGTTTTTATCATTTATTGAATATCTATTATTTTTTGTAAT
>CAYFND010000052.1:0-232 GCA_964344405.1 uncultured Treponema sp.
TTCCAACATATGTTTTGATACCATCTTATATTCTTCATGAATTGACTGTTGCGTTCAAAATAGGCGTAATTCTGTATATTCCGTTTATAATTATAGATTTGGTAGTCGCCAGTATTTTGATGTCAATGGGTATGATGATGTTGCCTCCTGTACAAATCTCAATGCCATTTAAATTAATTCTTTTTGTTTTAGTTGATGGATGGGGATTGCTGACCCAACAGTTGTTTAATTC
>CAYFND010000052.1:328-9878 GCA_964344405.1 uncultured Treponema sp.
GCAGTGTACAAGAGATAATTGTTCTTGTAGCTCCTGTTTTAGGTGTAGCTTTAGTTATTGGTTTGATAGTTGCTATTTTTCAAGCAACGACTTCTATACAAGAGCAAACACTAACTTTTCTTCCAAAACTTCTAGCCATTTTAATTGTTTTAGCTTTACTTGGCGGTTCAATGTTCACTTCTTTACGAGACTATACAATTACATTATTTAATATGATTCCTGATTTTGCTAAATAATACAAAGATATAAAATGATAGATAAGATATTGTTAGAAGTTCCTTTATTTATTCTCATTTTTGCACGGTGTTTTGCGCTCCTTATGACGTTGCCGCTTTTTTCTATGAGGGCTGTGTCTCGTGTTGCAAAAATTGCCTTGGCGGCATATTTATCTTTTTTCATTTTTTCTCAAAATGTATATTACAATTACAATGATTATATAACTGAAGACCAATTGTTTTCACTAAAATATATACTTCTTCTTGTTGGAGAGGCTTTAATAGGTGTGATAATTGGATTTTATATAACAATTATTTTTTCATCATTCAGTACTGCCGGTCAGTTTATAGCTTTTCAGATGGGTTTGAGTGCGGCAAGTTCTTATGATGCACTTTCTCAAGTTGAAAATCCTTTGCTGGGTCAGTTTTTTAATTTGATTGCTATGCTTATATTTATGCAAAATCAATGGTTCCAAAGGTTATTCTTTGGTGGTTTGATTTCCAGCTTTAAGACTTTAAATGCAATAAATTTAGTACAACATCAAAACCAACTTGTTCAGTTTCTATTGTCAGGATTAACAAAATTATTTGCAGATGCATTGATTATTTCTTTGCCTGTAGTAGGAACGTTGTTGTTAATTTCTGTATGCACAGGCTTGTTGTCAAAGGCTGCTCCTCAAATGAATCTGTTGTCGGAAGGCTTTCCTATTATGATCCTTGTGGCCTTTTTCATCATAATGATTGTTTTTCCAAATATTATAGACTTTTTCTTAAGGTCTTTTTCTCAAGCTTTTAGTGAATTGGAAAGATTGTTTTTAGGAATATCTGGAGAGAGGATATAGATGGCAGCAGAAGATGAAGGCAGGACGGAAGAAGCCTCCGAGTTTAAACTTCAAAAAGCTAGAAAAGAAGGACGTGTTGCTAAAAGTCAAGAAGTGGCTAGTTCTCTTGTTCTTTTGTTATCAGTTGTAACAATGATTTTTCTTGGAAAATGGGTTTTAGGGCAATGTGTTGAAATATTGCAGTTTTATTTTTCAAGATGCTTAGTTGAAGTTGATGATTCAAGTTTGGTGTCAGCTTTTTTCAATTTTTTTGCAAGAATTGTATTTCCTGTAGCTGTTGTTGGAATTGTTGGTGGATTTGTTGGAAATATAATTCAAACTAAAGGTATTATTTTTAGTTTAAAACCAATTGAACCAAAATTATCAAAAATTCTTCCAAAAGTTGGCGAATACTTAAAAAAAACAATGTTTTCATTAAAGGGACTTTTTAATATTGGAAAATCCTTTGGAAAAGTTATAGCCATTGCTGTTATTGCATATTATTTAATCAAGAAAGATTTATTTGTTTTAATTGAAATTATATCTAACGGCAGCATTAATTTGGCAATAAGCAGAATCGCTGTTATGGCGGCTCAAATGCTACTAATAGTTGCCATAATATTTTTGGTAATTTCGATTCCTGATTATTTTATTCAAAAAAAAGAATTTCTTGAGTCTATGAAAATGACAAAACAAGAGCAGAAGGAAGAATATAAAGAGATGGAAGGTGACCCTGAAATAAAAGGTCATTTGAAACAAATGCAAAAACAACTTTTGTCCCAAAATATTCCTAAAGCTGTATCTGAATCTGATGTTGTAATTACGAACCCTACTCATTATGCGGTTGCACTAAAATATGATAGAACCGAAAGCGATTCTCCAAAAGTTATGGCTAAAGGTGAAGATTTGGTAGCGCAAAGTATAAAGAAAATAGCAAAGGAAAATAATGTGCCTATAGTTGAGAATAGGCCTGTAGCAAGGGGACTGTATACAGAAACAAAAGTTGGTGATATAATACCAGAAACGTATTATAGGGCGATTGCACTTATATACTCTCATTTAAAAACTAAAAACTTTTAGTATCTTAAATTGCTGGGTGGGGACTTATGGCAAATGAAGGTCGTGGGAAAATACTGAATTTTCTTACTCAAAATATTATTAACGTTGCAGCTGTTTTAGTTGTATTCTTTCTTTTTATACCTGTTCCAAAGGTATTCATTGATATCTGCATGGCGTTAAACCTCTCCTTGGCAATAGTAATCCTTCTCGTTGTTCTTTACACCCCAAGGGCATCTGATTTTTCAACATTTCCAAGAATTATCCTTTTTCAAACTTTATTTGGGCTTGCGGTGAATATTTCTTCAACAAGATTGATCCTTACTTCAAAAACAATGGCTGGACAAAGTTCCATGGTAAAAGCATTTGCAAATATTGTATCTGCAAACGACCCTGTTATTGGATTTATAATTTTTATTGTTTTGATTGTCACTCAAGTTCTTGTTATTACAAAAGGTGCCAGCAGAATTTCTGAAGTTGCAGCTAGATTCTCTTTGGATTCAATGTCTCAAAAGTTCTTTGATGTTGACAACCGGTTGAACAGCGGTGCTATTGATGATGCTGAAGCTTCAAGATTGAAAGATGCAATTAGAAAGGAAATAGACTTTTATTCAACAATGGATGGTTCTTCAAAATTTGTTTCTGGAAATGTAAAGCTGGGTATTTTTATTACAGTGTTAAACCTTATTGGTGGATTTGCCGTTGGTATGCTCAGAAATAATTTAAATTTTTCTGATGCATTAACAATGTATTCTTCACTAACAATTGGTGACGGTTTACTTTCACAACTTCCAACTCTTATTATTTCATTTGCTACAGGTTTATTAGTTACAGGAACAAAATCAGACGAGCCTCTACCAGAACAGATTCGCTCTAATTTTACACAATCTGGATATATTTACATCATTGTTGGTGCAACTCTTATCGTTTTAGGTTTTGCACTTAGAAATGGAACTCAGTGGTTATTAATCCCAATTGGTGCGTTTTTTATTTGGATGGGTTATAACTTGTCAAGAAATTCTGAAAAGGCTGTCTTGAAGAAAAAAGAAGCTGAAGAAAAAGAGAAAAGCAATAATCAAACTAATAAATCTTCCGCTGAATCTGAGAAAATTTCCTTGTTGGATGATTTGTCGTTGGAACTTGGATATGCGCTTATTCCTTTGGTAAGCAAAGAAAAAGGTGCGGAACTTTTGGAAAGAATCACCAGAATTAGAAATGAAGCAAAACTAGATATGGGATTTGTAATTCCAAAAATTAGAATCCAAGATAATATGACTTTAGATCCAAGTGAATATAGTTTCAAAATAAAGGGAATAGAAGCTGGAAGGGCAAAAATCAGACCTGATTATTTTATGTGTATGGATACTGGAGCTGTTACAAATCCAATGCAAGGTGAAAAAACAAAAGATCCAGCATTTGGAATGGATGCAATTTGGGTTTCTGCAGATAAAAGGGCGGAAGCGGAAGATTCAGGATATGTTGTTGTTGACCCTCCAACAATTATTGCAACCCATTTAACAGAAATAATTAAGGCCCATGCTTCAGAAATGCTTGGTCGTCAAGAAGTTTCTCAAATTATGGATGTTGTTAAAGAGAAGAATCCTGTATTAATTGATGAAGTTTTGAATTCTGCTAAATTAAGTTATGGTCAGATTGAAAAAGTTCTTAAAAATCTCCTGGAAGAAAAAGTTTCTATTAGAAATATTGTTGAAATTTTGGAAACTATGGCAAATTATGCAAGTGTTTCTACAAATACATGGGATTTAACTGCAAAGGTAAGGGAATCTTTAGGTTTGCAGATTTGTATGCAATATGTAGATCAAGATAAAAAGTTAAGGGTTATGCGGTTGTCACAAGATTTATCTGAATTGATTCAAGAACATGCTTTCTATCCAAAAGATGGTTCAAAACCTTATGTGGCACTTGATCCTGTTGATAGAAGAAAATGGATTTCTTGTGTAAGCAGTGCCTTGGCAAAAGTTAGTCAATTAGGATATATGCCAATAATTTTATGTGTAAGTTCTGTTAGACAACTAGTTAGGTCGGCTTTGGAAAGGGAACAGCCTGGTGTTGTAGTTATATCGGATATGGAAATTTATGCGGCGTCAAACAACATTAGAGTTGAAATTGTGAGTGAAATTGAAGAGGAAGGAGTTTAATACATAAAATGTCGTACGAATACGAAGTTGAACAAATTATTGAAGGTTCTTCCATCGAAGAAATTAGAGATAAATTGTATAGGCAATATGGAAATGATTACAAAATAATAAATAGGAAGACTATTTTTAAACCAACTTTATTTCATTTGTCACAAAAAGAAGTGCAACAGGTGAAATATATTGTAAATCATCATAAAGCATTTGATGAAGAGCCATATATAAAAAAATCTCAAAGTGAAGATACTTTTGAAAAAAATAGACAGGCAATCCTTCAAAATTCAAATAATGTTTTATTGTCATCTCAAATAACACAAGTGACTAATCAAATAGAAAAGCTTCAATCACAACTTGTAAATATTTCCAATGTTAATACTTCTCCTACAGATAAACACGAAAATATAGGTAAAATTGAAGAGTTGTTGGAACAAAATGAGTTTACTTTTTCATACATTAAAATGATTGTAGAAAAAATAAGAAATACATTCTCTCTTGAACAACTAGAAGATTTTAAATTGTTGCAGCGATATGTTGTTGATTGGATAGGTGAATCGTTTTCAATTACAGAAGAAAAAGTGTTTAGAGCTCCTCATGTTGTGATTCTTGTTGGTCCTACAGGAGTTGGAAAAACAACAACAACTGTTAAGCTTGCGGCTGCTTCTATTAGAGAATCAAAGATAAATAATAAACCTCGTCCTGAATTCTGTTTTATTACAATTGATACTATGCGTGTCGGAGCAATGGAGCAGATACAAAGATTTGGAAATCTTTTAGAAAAAAATGTACTTAAAGCGGAAAATCCAGAGGACTTTTTAACTGTATATAATGAATATAAAGATCATGTAGACGCAATTTATGTTGATACAAGTGGATACAGTCCAAATGATTCTACACATATTGCTCAAATGAAGAATATTTTAAGCATAGAAAACATGAAGCCTGATGTATATTTATCAGTTGCTGCAACAACAAAGGCTAGTGATTTAATTAATATAAGCAGAAATTACGAGCCGTTTGGATATGATTCAGTTATTGTTACAAAATGTGATGAAACTAATCAAATTGGTAATATAATAAGTGTTTTATATGAAAGACATAAAAGTTTGGCGTATATAACAGATGGACAAAGTGTTGCCCGATACATTCATAAAGCTAACAAAGTAGATATATTAAAGCGACTTATAGGTTTTGAAATCGACCGTATTCATATTGAAGATAAATTTGGAGAAAAAGACTAATGGAAGAACAAGCAGAAGAATTAAGAGAATTAATGAAGAATGATAACAACTCATCACCAAAATCAGAAAAAAATCATAACACCAGAATTATAGCTATAACTAGTGGAAAAGGTGGAGTTGGAAAAACAAATTTTGCTGTAAATATGGCAATTGCGTATGCTCAACTTGGAAAAAAAGTTATTTTGATTGACGGCGACCTTGGTATGGCTAACGTAAATGTCTTGTTGAATATTGTTCCAACTTATAATTTGATGCATGTAATCAACAAAAAGAAGACAATGAAAGAAATAATCATGGACACTGAGTTTGGAATTAAATTTATTGCCGGAGCTAATGGTTTTTCAAAAATTGCCAATCTAAGTGTTGAAGAATTGGAATATTTTGCAAAGCAATTTAGTTCATTAAGTAACGCTGATATTATCATCATAGATACTGGAGCTGGAATTGCAAATAATGTATTACAATTCGTTGCTGCAGCTGATGAAGTTTATGTTGTAACAACTCCGGAACCAACAGCTATTACAGATGCTTATGGAATTATCAAAATTATTACAACAGAATTTGTAGATAGAACTGTGAATATCAAGTTGATTGTAAACAGAGTTCATTCGGCAGATGAAGGAAAACGTATTTCAGAAAGAATTATCACAATTGTAGGTCAATTCCTTGGATATAAAGTTGAATATTTAGGATTTGTTTATGAAGATTCTGTCGTTCAAGCTTCTGTTATTAGACAAAAACCTTTTATTGTTGTAAATCCAACTTCAAAACCATCTGTCTGTTTAAAACACATAGTTGGAAAAATTGAAAAAACAGAACCTGAATATAATGAAGGTGTTGCTAATTTCTTGAAGAAGTTTCTGGGTAAACGAAAATAGGAATTAATATGCTGTATTTTTTTTAATTATGATGTATAATTAATTGTGTTTATTTTAAACAAAGTGGAGGTGAAATGAAATGCAAAAATTTAAATTTACAATAATATTTGCAGCTTTTGGTTTCATTTTATCTTTAACATGTGGATTATTATCTAGATTTTCTTTTGTTAGAATAATTTTACAAGCCTTTATTTGTGCAATTGTTTTTGCAATATTGTCATTTTTAATAAAATTCTTATATGATAAATTTCTATCTGATGAGGTAACAGAAAATCAAGGTGATTTAAGTTCTGGCTCAGACGGATTAAATGAATCTTCAACAGCTCAGACTGGTTCTGTAGTTGATTTTACAGTTGGTGAAGATGATTTACCAAATTCAAATAACGAAAATCATTATTACGTAGGTGATAATCATCAAATGCTTACAGAAACAGATATATCTGGAAGTAGTGATTTTTCTGATAATAAAGATTTTGTTCCATTACGAAATAAAGAAACTATTGATAATATCTCTGAAACAGAAGCTGTTAAACCTTCTGATGTTTTTTCAAGAAATGATTCTTCTAATGAGCAAAGTGGTGACTTAGACGTCCTTCCTGACTTATCAGATATGGAAACAAGTAATGAACCAAGAGGTGAATCAAATGATGATCCTGTTGAATTTGAAAACAATAGTATAAATAGTAAAAAGAAAGGTGTTGGTGATGTTGATATGAAAGATACGGAATTGATAGCAAAAGCTATAAGTTCCGTTTTATCTGATGAAGAAGCATCATAAAATATATATAGGGTGAGAATATATGCCGATTAATGATGAAAAAGAAGAAGATAATCTTTGGGATGAATTCAGAAAAACAAAATCTCCTGCATTAAGAGATAAGTTTATAAGACAATATATGCCTCTTGTAAAATATGTAGCTGGAAAAGTTGCTGTAGGTATGCCGAATAGTGTTGAATATGACGATTTAGTGGGATTTGGTCAGTTTGGACTTCTTGATGCAATCAATAAATATGATACTTCTAAAAATGTAAAATTTAAAACATATGCAGTAACAAGAATTAGAGGTGCAATATTTGATGAATTAAGACAAATAGATTGGGTTCCTCGTTCTGTTAGACAAAAATCAAGAGAAATTGAAGATGCTGTAGTTACATTGGAATCACGCTTGGGAAGAACTGCAACAGATACAGAAATTGCGAATTCGCTAAATATGACAGAAAACGAATATCATAGAACTGTTATGAAAGTTTCTGGAACAAGTATTTTGTCTCTAAATGATGTTTGGTATACAGGTGATGATAATGACAATATGTCAATCGGAAGCAATATTGAATCCCCTACAAGTTTAAATCCTGATGTAATTGCCGAAAGAGAAGAAATAAGAAAAGTAATAGCCAAAGCTATAAGTGAATTACCAGAAAAAGAGAAAATGGTAATTGTTTTGTATTATCATGAAGATTTAACTTTCAAAGAAATAGGTGAAGTTCTAGAAGTAAGTGAATCAAGAATATCTCAACTTCATGCAAAAGCAAATGAAAGATTAAAGTCAAAGTTAACTAATTTACGAAAAGGAATAATGTAATAGTAGAATGGTTACGTTAGATAAAATTAGAGCGGATATGCAGGGGTTTTTATCTATAGATAAAAATCTTCATATGGTTGATGTTAATGCTGTTACAATTGATGAAGCTTTAGCTGATGCAGCCGTTCAACTTAATACGAAAATTACGAATCTTCAATACGAAATTATAGAAAAAGGTAATGAAGGCTTTTTAGGCCTTGGTAAGAAACCTTGGAAAATCAAAATATATCAAGATCCATCCACAATCAATAAAGAAAGAAAGCTTGCTTCTGATGGATTGATTATCAGTGATGAATTAACAGATGAAGAATTAATAAAAGACCAAGATGGATTATTCTATGTAAGACATTTTGGTAATGATATCATGCTAAAAATTGTACTTCCTGTTGGTAAAGGTTTGCCTATAGAAATTAAAGATGTCATTGATGAAGTAAAACGTCCTGATACATTGGAGTTTGATGAAGGGCTTATTAAGAAATATGTTAAGCAAGGTACATCAAATGAATACAATTGTGTTGGAAAATATAAACATGTTGCCGCAGGTGATGTATCTGTTGTAGTTGACATTACAAAAGATGAGATGAAAGCTTCTATTTTAGTTGCAGAACCTACTATGAGTGGTGCAGAAGCATCAAAAAGCATGATAAAACGTTTGTTAATGCAACAAGGTGTTATAGAACAATGTATTGATGATAAGAAAATTGATGAATTTGTTGATAATCCTGTATATAACGTACCTTACGAAGTAGCTTCTGCAATTCTTCCTGTTGATGGAAAAGATGCATATTTATCATATAACTTTGAAACTGATACTAATAAATTACGAGTTAAGGTTTCTGAATCTGGAAAAATTAATTATAAGGAATTAAATCAAATACAAAATGTTATTGCCGATCAGCCTTTAGCTATAAAAAATCCACCAGAACGTGGAAAAGGCGGAAAGACATTAATGGGCCGTTATCTAGAAGCCAAGAATGGAAAAGATATTGCAATTCAACTTGGGGCAAATGTTAGATTTGACCGGGACGGTGTTACTGTTCTTGCTAATATTGACGGTGAAGTTATGCTAATTGGTGGTAGAATAACTGTAGAACCAGTTAAGTATCTTGACGGTGTAAATGTAAAAACTGGCGATGTAAAATTTGTTGGAACAATCATTATTAAAGGTTCGGTTGAAGATGGTTATAAAGTTGAAGCCACAAATATTGAAGTTTCTGGTATTGTAGATAGAGCTAGGTTGGAAGCTACCGGTAATATTATTGTTCAGCAAGGTATCTTCGGAAAAGGTGAAGGCTATATAAAAGCTGGAAAATCATTATGGGCAAAATTTATTAATGATACAACTGTAGAAGTTGAAGAGAATGTTGTAGTTTCTGATAGTATCGTAAATTCAAATGTAACAGCAATGAGAAATATAATTGTCAGGGGAAAGAAAGCTCAAATTATTGGTGGACATTTATTGGCAACAGAAGAAATTTGTGCTAGAAAAATTGGTTCCCCAGGTGGTGGTACAGAAACTATCCTTGAAGTTGGAACCGACCCTCGAGCTAAAAAACGTTTGCTGGAATTACAGAAAAAACAAGCTGATTCAACAAAAGAATAT
>CAYFND010000052.1:9888-11131 GCA_964344405.1 uncultured Treponema sp.
TAGAACTTGATATGCAAACATTACTTCAGCAAAAGAAATTAAGACGAAAACTACCTCAGGGCAAAGAAGAAAAACTAAAATCTCTTACAGATCGTAATAAGGTTATAAGTCAAGAGCTTCAAGAAATGACAGAGGAAATCAATAAAATTAATACTCACTTAAGAGAATTAAAAGCTGTTGGTAAGGTAAAAGTTGAAGGAACTGTTTATTCTGGTGTAAAAATTTATGTTCGTGATGTTTTGGATGAAGTGAAAATGGATACAAACAGTGTCACTTTTTATTATGAAAAAACTTTTTCTAAACGAGGACCTTATGAACCTCCAACTCTAAATATCGAGGAACCAGATGGGTATTCAGCCGATTGATCTTCAAACAATGTATTCTCAATTAGCGAATGTCTCAAAAATTGCTGGAGAACAACAATCCGCACAACTAACACAATCTATGCAACAACAATCTGCAATTCAAAGAGATATGGAAAATGCTAGGAAAGTAAAAGAAACGGATAATGATAAAGCTTCTACTAACAATGTTAATTCCAACGGAAAAAACAATGATGGCGAAAATAATTCAAACAAAGATAAAAAGAAAAAAGATGAATTAATAGAAGCTGAAAAATCTGATAATAATTCAAAGCATCCTTATCTAGGTACAATAATTGATATAACGAGGTAAGATGCTGTGATTGCTTTTATAATTGTTTTTACTATTATTAATATCTCTTTATGGGGAATCTTCCTATTCAAATTCAAAAAAATATTCTCAACAGATTCAATCATTGAAAAAACTAAAAGGCAAGTTGATTTAATTATTAACGACATGGATCAAAATGATAATAGAGATATTTCTGTATTAAATGAAACATTAAGGAAAATAAAAATATCTTTAAATGAATCTGAAAAACAAATGGAATTATTTAAAGAAGCTTCCAATAGATTAAAAACATTGATTTCTGAAGCTGATAAAAAAGCTCGAAGTGATTCTAATTCTATAATATATAATGATTTAGATTCAAGAAGTGCTAAGAAAGTTAATACAAGATATTCTGATGCCTATTCAAATACAAGTAAAAAAGTTTCAATAAATCCAGATGCCGCATATCAAGTGACTAAAAAAGGATTAACAAGAAATGTTTGTAAACAAGACAAAATAACAGAAACCTTAATTTGCAATATGATTTCTTTACTAAAGGAATTAGAAGAAAATTATAAAGATAATATTGAGATAAAGTAAGGAGGAGACA
>CAYFND010000052.1:11141-12334 GCA_964344405.1 uncultured Treponema sp.
TCCAGATGCCGCATATCAAGTGACTAAAAAAGAAAAATCTTTATTTGATGATGAAGATAATGAAAGTAAAATCTTCAATGATGAAATAAACGTAACAACTGATGGTGCCGCTTACAAACAAGTTCCATTGATTATTACAAAAGTAATGGATGAAAAGAAAACTAAAAAAGAAGATATAAATAATGATGTAAAAAAACTTTATGAACAAGGTTATTCTGTGGAGCAAATTGCTTTAGAACTTTCTTGTTCAATAATAGAAGTTCAATTTATTATTGATTTATTATAAAAATAAGAGTTGCAAATTATAAAGGAGTAATTATGAAAGCCGAAAAAATAAAATTTGGTACTTTATGTGATGGTACAAAAGTTCATCTTTTTACTGTAAAAAATGATAATATGTCATTTTCTTGTACAGATTACGGAGCTACTTTAACAAGTATCGTTCTAAATGGAAAAACTGGTAAAAAAACAGATGTTCTTTTGGGGTTTTCAACTTTAGAAGGATATTTGAATACTAAATATTGTTTTGGTGCAATAGTTGGAAGATTTGCAAACAGAATTGGAGGAGCCTCCTTTTCTGTAAATGGTAAACAATATGATTTAGATAAGAATGATGGTCCAAATACACTTCATGGCGGATTTGAAGGCTATGACAAAATGATGTGGAAAGGTACTTCAATTTCTGGAAAAGATTATGCAGGTGTAAAATTTTCAAGATTATCTGTTGATGGTGAACAAGGATTTCCTGGAAACGTAAGAATTGAAGTTTCTTATATTCTGGATGATAAAAACAATTTATCTTGTCTGTATACTGCAGAAACTGATAAAGCCACTCCAATCAATTTAACAAATCATGCTTATTTTAATTTAGGTGGTAACGGAAGTGTACTAAATCATGAGTTACAAATGAATTCATCTTACGTTCTAGATATAAATTCAAAATTAATACCAACAGGAAAATTGAATTCTGTTAAAGATACAGCATTTGACTTTACTTCAACTAAAAAAATTGGAGCTAATATTGCTGATGTTGGAAGCGGTTACGATCATTGTTATGTTACAGAAAAGTATAATATTGAGGATCACCAATGCGGAGCACCTTTATTAGATGATGATTTAGTTGAATTTGCAGAAGTGAAAGATCCTTCAACAGAAAATACAATGTCTGTATTTACAAATATGGAAGGTTGTCA
>CAYFND010000053.1:0-12278 GCA_964344405.1 uncultured Treponema sp.
ATTGTGGAGGGGCCTATGCTCCTCCCTTTTTGCACTTCGTCATTGAACTCGGGAATTGAATAAACGCTTGTTTTAGTATTTTTTTCATCTTCATATTCTTCTATCAGTTTCATACCTAGTTTTTCAGCTGTTTTTCTTGAAGATATATTTGTCCATTTTTGATAGCAGAAGACTTCATCATGATTTGTGTTCTCAAATGCAAATTTTAAACAAGCCTTTGCCGCTGATGAAGCATATCCTTTCTTCCAAAAATTCTTGTTGATATGAAAGCCCACTTCTGGAAAAAGTCGTCCGTCATTATGGATGTTTTGCATTGTGATTCCGCAATCTCCAATGAACTGATTTGTTTCTTTTAAGATTACAGCCCACAATCCAAATCCATATTGTTTATAATTTTGAATATTCCAGTTTATCCAATTTTTTGTTTTTTCTGCAGAAAAAGGATGCGGATAATATTGCATTGTTTCTGCATCTGACAAAATTGCATGCAAGTCATCAAAGTCATTTTCTGTTAATTCGCGTAAGCCCAAAATTTCTGTTTCTATAATGTAAGTCATTTAAAAATCACCAAATTATGAGAAAGGTTTATAAAATCAACCTAATGCAACATCAAGAATCATCATGATTACAAAACCAAGTGCAAATCCGATTGTGCAAAGATTTGAATGTTCTCCTTCTGAACCTTCGGGAATGAGTTCTTCAACTACAACATAAAGCATGGCTCCTGCGGCAAAGGAAAGCAAGTACGGAAGGATTGGGACAACAAAGCTTGTTAGCAAGATTGTGATGATTGCGGCTATTGGTTCAACAATTCCAGACAACATTCCAAGTAAAAATGATTTGCTTTTTTTGTTGTCGGCAGCTAGCGGCATGGAAATGATGGCGCCTTCTGGAAAGTTTTGAATAGCAATTCCGATTGCAAGTGAAATAGCACCTGCGGCACTTATTCCTGTGTTTCCGGCGATTAATCCTGCAAAAACAACTCCAACAGCCATTCCTTCTGGAATGTTGTGAAGAGTTACGGCAAGACAAAGCATGCTTGATTTATTTAAGTTTGATTTTGGTCCTTCTGGAGTGTCGGATTCAATATGCTGGTGCGGAATTAAAACGTCCAATGCAAATAAAAATGCAATGCCCAAAAGAATTCCTACAGCGGCTGGAATAAAGGCAAGCTTTCCCATTGGTTCTGATTGTTCAATTGCAGGAATGAGCAAAGACCAAACGGAAGCTGCCACCATAACTCCAGAGGCAAATCCCAACAGGACTTTCTGAAGTTTATTATTAAGGCTGCCTCGTAAAAAGAATACACAGGCAGCCCCAAGTGTTGTTCCTAAAAAAGGAATTAATAATCCATAAACGATATTCATATTAGACTATACTAACACGTTTTGGATTATTAAAAAACTATTTGCATTCAATTAATTCGTATTCACTGTTGCCCAATCCGATTTTTACACCGTGAGTAACTTGTGAAATCCAATTTGTTGTTGGAGCGGAATCGTTGAATCTGTCGCCTGTTTTATCACCAAGTTTATCAAGCTGGCTTTCTGGAATGATCGGCTGTTTGTTTACGGCGTCGGCACAAGCCATGTCGATTGCAACTGGGTCAAAAGAAGCGAACATTCCAACATCTGGAACGATTGGCAAATCATTTTCGGCGTGGCAGTCGCAGTTTGGTGAAACGTCAATTACCAAGTTGATATTGAAGTTTGGTTTGCCTTGAATTACAGCTTTTGTATATTCTGCAATCTTACAATTCAAGATGTCGTTTGCTTCGTTGAAGTTTGCTTGAACGGCATCGTTTGGACAAGCTGCAATACATCTTCCGCAACCTACGCATTTTTTATAATCAATGAAAGAGCCTTCTTTTGAGATTTGAGGACCGTCGTGTGCGCAAATCTTCACGCATTTTTTACACTGGATACAAAGTTCTGAGGCGATTTGAGGTTTTCCAGCTGAGTGCATCTCCATTTTTCCGGCTCTGGAACCGCAACCCATTCCTATGTTTTTCATTGCTCCACCAAAACCGGCACATTCATGTCCCTTGAAGTGAGCAAGAGAGATGATTATGTCTGCATCAGCAATTGCACTACCGATTTTTGCTTCTTTTACGTACTCGCCGTTTTCAACTGGAAGCAATCTTTCATCAAGTCCGCGAAGTCCGTCAGCAATAATTGTTTGAACTCCTGTTTGAAAAGGATTATAACCGTTTGCATAAGCGCTATCCAAATGACCAAGGGCGTCTTTTCTGCCACCAACATACAAAGTGTTGCAGTCTGTTACAAAAGGTCTGCCACCAAGGCGTTTTACATAATCACAAACTACTTTTGCGTAATTTGGTCTTAAGTATGCAAGGTTTCCTGGTTCACCAAAATGAAGTTTTACGGCTACAAATTTATTGTTAAAATCAATTGATTCAAATCCAGCTTTTTTCATTAAAAGTTCAAGTTTTTTTAGTAAGTTCTTGTCACCACTTGCGTGCATGTCCGAAAAATAGACTTTGCTCTTCATTTTTAGTTCCTCTTTATTTTGATTTATTTTGATTTATTTTGATTTATTTTTAGCGATTAGAAAAAAGTTCTTTCGCCTTGTTCATTCTTTCTACAATGTGAACACCAAAAGGGCATCTGGTTTCGCATTGTCCACAACCAATACAATCATCTGCATTTTTATCCAAAGCTTTGTAATGAGAAAGCACTGATTCTGGCAAGTCTTTTTGCATTGTTGCCAAATCGTAATATTTGTTCACCATTGCAATATCAATATTTGAAGGGCAAGGTTTGCAATGATTACAATATGTACACTGACCTTGGTAGGCGTGTCGTGGGGCGTTTGCTAGAATTGTTGAATAATCCTTTTGTTGTTCTGTCGCATTTTCATAAGAAACAGCATCATCAATGTGGGCTGTTGTGTCGTAGCCAACCATAACGCTTGCAACGGCCGGTCGTGTTAGAGAATAATGCAAACACTGAATTGGTGTGAGCTTCACTCCAAAAGGTGACGCTTTTTCATTGAATAGGCGTCCGCCTGCAAATCCTTTCATGACTGTAATTCCAACACCGTGGGTTTCACAAAGATTGTACAGTTCAGCTCTTTCTTTATTGATTCCGCCCAAAGATGAATCGTATTCTTCTGCAAAATAAGTGTTCAAATCTTCTGAAGGTGGAAGCATATCAAAAGCTGGATTTATACTAAAAAGCATCATTTCAATTGAACCGCTTAAAACTGCTTTTTTTGCAACTGAAGGGTTGTGTGTGCTTAATCCAATATGATGAATTATATTTTGTTCTTTTAGGGATTTTACATAATCATAAAAACCGTTTGTAAAAATGTCGTCGAATTCTTTTTCTGAATCAATAAAATGAATCATTCCCAGGTCGATATAGTCTGTTCCAAGTCTGTTAAGCAAATCTTCAAAAGCAACTTTTACTTTTGATAGTTCCCTAGTTCTTTCATATTGACCGTTTTGCCATGTTGAACCAATGTGTCCTTGAATGAACCACTTTTCACGGTGTCCTTTTATTGCATTTCCGATTTTGCTTCTTACATCAGGATTACTCATCCAGCAATCAAAAATATTTATTCCTTCTGATTCGCATTTAGCAAAAAGGGCGGTTGTTTCCTCTTGATTATGACGTTCAATCCATTCACCACCAAAACCTATTTCGCTAACATTAAGACCTGTTTTTCCAAGTTTTCTATAATTCATGATTTCCACCCAAAGTTTTAGTATAGCATGGATTAATTATCTCTATACGTTTTTAATGTAATCACTTGTATAAAATATACAGTCTGGAGTTCACTCCAAGTCAATAAGGGGAAATGATTATTTTGCTAAATTTTGAAGTGTTTCGCCTGTGATTCTGTAAGTTGTCCAGTCGTTCATAGGTTCGGCGCCAAGTGAAAGATAAAAGTCTATGCTCGGTTTGTTCCAGTCAAGGCACCACCATTCAAGTCTGCCGCAACCTCTTTCTACTGCAATTTTTGCAAGCTGTTTTAGAATTTGCTTGCCGATTCCGTCGCCGCGATATTCTGGTTTTACAAATAAATCTTCAAGATAGAGTCCGGCTCGTCCTAGGAAAGTTGAAAAATTATGAAAGAACAAAGCGAATCCAACTTCAACACCATCTTTTATGGCAAAAATTACTTCTGCCTTTTTCTCTTGGAAAATCCATTTATTCAAAAGTTCTTCTGTTGCAACAACTTGATCATCCATTTTTTCATATGATGCAAGAGCCTTAATAAATTGAAGAATGAGCGGGCAGTCTTCTTGTGTGGCAAATCTAAATGTAATCATTTTTATTCCTTGTTTTTGAATTTTATTCCACAAACATTACATTCTGTAGCCGACTTTGTCAAATTTCTATTTCCACAATTATTGCATTCAAATCTGTCTTTTGATATCTGGAGCTTTATGTTTTTTGTTTTGGGGATATTTTTGTTTATACGTCTGTCTTGATTCAATTCAATAATTAAAATGATTGCAAACACAACTTCTATGATTATTCCAATTGCAAAAGAAATACCTTTTATATAGAAGAAAAGTGTGTTTTTTGTGATGTTTTCTAGGATTTTGAAGATGAGTGTAAGCGGAATGAGGAAGATTAATCCTGTGAAAATCATCTTTGCACCAAAGTTTATTGAGTTGATTTTTTTCATTTTTGATGAGTTCGCCTTATTCGCACAAAAGTTTTTCCATCCAAATCATGTCAAACCACTGGTTGAATTTGAGTCCGGTTTTGTGAAAAGTTCCAACTAGAGAAAAGCCCATTTTGTTGTGAAAATGTTCGCTGTCATTCGTTAGGAATTCATTTTCTGTTTGAGTGTGGGCGATGCAAGCGTACATATTGCGAAAGCCTTTCTTCTTCAATTGATTTTCGAGTTCAGTGTAAAGAAGTTTCCCAATGCCCTGCCTTTTGTAGGATTTATCAATATAGATTGTAGTTTCAACACTGTAATCATAAGCTCGTCTGCTTTTAAAAGTATTTGCATAGGCATATCCCACGATTTTGTCATCAATTATTGCAACTAAGTACGGATATTTTTTACTGATATTTTGTATTCGTGATGAAAACTCTTCTTCGGATGGAACGTCATATTCAAAACTGATGGCTGTTTTTTCTACATAATAAGAATAGATTTTCAGAAGGTCATTGCAATCATCAACTGTGGCGTTTCTAATTTTTATATTCGTTTTTTCCATGAAGTCGCTCTGTTCTATTCTTCAAAGTCAAAACAAAGTCTTGATTCCATGAAAGGGCGAACGAATGTTTTTGCAACATGAACGTGAGTTGGGTGGACTGTGTAGGCGTTTAAGGCTTCTTCTGAATCAAAAGATGCTTCTAGCATTAAGTCACCATTTGAAGATTTTAGTCCGTCAATATGTATCTTCATTTTCTGCAAACCATCAATTTTGCCCATGAGGTTTTCTAGTTCTCTCTTTGCATTATTTTTGATTTCAGTCTTTTGTCCTTCTGTATATTCTGGTTTAATCTTCCAAACGATAATGTGTCTTGTCATGCTTTACCTCTTAAAACGTGATTATGTGTCTTTTTGTTAGAAAAATCAATTTGTATTGATAGTATTGTTTTAATTGAAGGAGTCGATTAAAGCTGCAAATTTCTTTTCTGAATAGATTTCATTTGTGAGATATTCGCCATCATGAAAAAGAGAGTAGGTTGTAACTGCGGCTGGCGCGTTCTGAGCTTGTTCTACAGATTCTATGTGAATTGTTTTCAGTTGTGTGCCTTTTGATTTTGCGACTTCTTCCAACAAAGGAACGTATTTCGCGGTGAATGGGCACTGATTTGTGTAGTATAAAACGAAACCTTTTTCTGCAATGTGCGGATTCTTTACTTGTGGGCAAAAAGCTGGTTTTGAATCTTCGTTTGATGAATCGTCAGTAAAAGGCAGGTACATCAATTGGAATGTTGGATTTGCTTCATCTGCAATTTTAAAGCCTTTATATGCCAGAAATTTTGGATCGGCTAAAAAAGGAAGTTTCTTTTGTGAAGATAAAACTACAAGTCCTTTCTTTCCTTTTTGTTTGCTGTCTTGAATGCAGCTTTCCAAGAGCAATGTTGAAAGTCCTTTTCCTTTGTACTGGCCCGAAACCCACAAACAGTTGATGTACATATAGTTTGGGGCTGTAATTGGGTACCAAGCTTTTTCTGCCGGAATGTATTCAATAAAGCATTTACCGCGAACATCGCCTTTTGTGAAAACAAGCCCGTCGTCAAATCTTTCTTTGAGCCATGCTTTTTTGGATGACACTTGAATGTCGTTGTTATTTGAAATTGCACAGCAAATGTGTTCGCTTTCAAGATTGTCTTTGTTCACAGTGATTAGATTCATAGTAACCTCGTTTATGAAAATTGCAAGTTTACTTCCAGCAACGTACTCGCATTATGCTTTTATAGTTTTCAACTTTTGTTTTACGCATATCATTTAAATAAATGTCATGTGTGTATTTATCACATTGTAAACCATTTTCTTCTGCAAACAAAATCATTTTTGCAAGAGTATCATTCATAAGATTATAATCGCCTGGGTGGAAGCATTGAATACAACGACCAAAATCAACTTGTCCAAAGTACATTCTGTCAAAGGCTAAATCTTTTCCTTTGTCTTTTGCAATTTGGATTGCTTCTGCAACATCTTTTTGTGTAATGCAATCTGGCTGCATAAGCATCATTGTCCAAGTGAATTTGATTTTCTTTTCTGTTTTATCTAAAAACCAAGTGACTTCCATTGGATTAACTTTGTAATCAAACCCTTTTTTCTCTCTAGCGATTTTGAACTTTAGAATGTAAGCAATGTTAAAAAGTACTTCGCAAGCAATTTGATAATCTTTCTCACTAGGATGACCGCTTCCATCAAATTGAAGATAATTCATTTTTGGTACATCTACAAAGAATGGAACTTTTTTTGTAGATTTGTAAATGATTTTTTGTGTTTCAGTGTATTCGATTGTTTTCATATAACCTCTCTTAATGTTGAGAGTATTGTATCAAACTATACATGACAACTGTATGTCATGTTTGTATAAATTCAATCGTTTTGACGTATTTAAACTAAATCCACTGAACAGGAAAACTCAGGGCATCTTTTGAAACAATGCCGATGTCATTACTGTTGCAGATGACAGTTCCTTTTTCGATTTTTTTGTCTTTGATGTGAAAAAGTGTGTGAAAATTTTTTGTGTCATCTTTCTTTGGTGTTGAAGTTGCTTTTATTTCAACGGGATAAATAGTTCCGTTCTGTTCAATAAGAAGATCGATTTCTACACCGTCTTTGTCACGATAAAAATAAAGAGGGGGTTCAATTCCTGCATTTGTAAACGATTTTATAATCTCACTTACTACAAATGTTTCAAAGAAATTACCTGACATTGCTCCTGTCATCAAGACTTCTGGAGTGGACCATTTTGTAAGATAGGCGGCAAGTCCGGTGTCTATAAAATAAAGTTTTGGTGTTTTTACAATTCGTTTTTCAATATTGCCAAAATAAGGTTGAAGCAAATAGACAATTCCTGAGGTAACTAAAATTGAAAGCCAGCGTTTTGCTGTGTTGGGGTCGATTCCGACAGTACGAGCCATGTCTGCATAATTTACAAGTTGTCCTGTTCGGCTTGCCGCTACGGCAATAAACTGAATGAATTGCATTTCATCTGCAACTTGAGAAAGAAGACGAATATCACGTTCAATATAAGTTTTTATATATGAACCGAAAAAATCTTGTGGAGTTACGTTTCCGTTGCAAATTTCTGGATACATTCCTTGTTGAATTTGAGTCCATATTTGAAAAGGTGTTTTTGTGTTTTTTGAAGAAGTTTTTTTTCTAGCAAGCAAGTATTCTTGTGTTGGAATAAAAGGTTCTATTGTGGAATCTGTATTAAGTTCTCTTTGTGAAAAAGGAAGAAGTGTTAAGATTCCAACCCGTCCTGCTAAACTTTCTGAAACATTCTTCATCATGGAAAATTGTTGGCTTCCGGTGAGGAAAAACATACCGGGTTTTCTGTTTGAATCGACTGCGATTTTAATGTATGGAAAAAGTTCTGGAATATATTGAATTTCATCAAATATAGAGGTTTCACTATTTATAGACATAAAAAGATTTGGGTCTTCCTTTGCAGATAGAATGTTTTGAGGGTCGTCAAAAGAGAGATATTTGGTATTGTTTATATAGTTTTTTAATAATGTTGACTTGCCTGTTTGCCTGGCTCCTGTAACAAGAACTACAGGAAATGATTTTGAGAGTCTATTTAAAGCTGTCTTTATATTTCTTTCTATCATAAAATCTCCTTATTTCGGCTAAAACGGAATGTGATTCCATAATATCCGAAAAAAAAGGAAAAGCAAAGGGGAATTCTACGACTGTGAAAAATAAATAAGTCGCTGTTATTTTTTTTGTGAAGATAAAACTACAAGTCCTTTCTTTCCTTTTTGTTTGCTGTCTTGAATGCAGCTTTCCAAGAGCAATGTTGAAAGTCCTTTTCCTTTGTACTGGCCCGAAACCCACAAACAGTTGATGTACATATAGTTTGGGGCTGTAATTGGGTACCAAGCTTTTTCTGCCGGAATGTATTCAATAAAGCATTTACCGCGAACATCGCCTTTTGTGAAAACAAGCCCGTCGTTGTTATTTGAAATTGCACAACAAATGTGTTCGCTTTCAAGATTGTCTTTGTTCACAGTAATTAGATTCATTATTATACTCCTGTTGAATATTATACACGTTATACATGACAACTGTATGTCATGTATAAGAAAGATTTACTAGCTAGATTTTCTTGATTGGATGTCTGATTACTGTGCGCCATTTTTCAACGGGAACTTTTCTGGCATCTGATAGATAGATTTCATGGTGCAGTCTTGTATCGGTGATATCCGTGGTGCAGCCGTTTTGTTCAAGGTATTCGTTCATGATTTTTACTGTGGCAGGTTCGTTGTCAAAGCTGCCTGTGTGCATTATCTGTACACAAAGCCCTTCGTCAATTCTTTGTAATTCTGCCACTGAACAATCAATTTTCTTTTTTGCTGAAGCTTCTTTTACAGCCCAGTCAAAATCATTTTTGGTGATAAAGTCTGGAAGGCGGATGACGGAAATCCAGTTGAACGTTTCTTTACAAGAGTAGTCGATTCCGTCTATTCCATCCTGCCACCAAAAGCCTTCTAGTGGTGGAACTACAAAATCGTAATATCCGTCAATTCTGTGGTCGCCCATCTTGCTCATCTTGATTGTGTATGCGACGGCGTATAAAACTCCGACGGCTTTTTTGTATGCGCCGTCTTCGTCGTTTGGATTTCCTTTTCCGCGAACGGCTATATAATTTGCACTTGGTACAGTCACTAGTTCAGGCTTTTTTCCCGGCATGTAAAATTCTTTGTATTCTTTCTTAAAATCAAATGCCATAAATCCCTCTTTGTTCACTTATTGTGAACTTGATAAAAGTTCGTAAAAATATTTTGACTCATGAGTCTGATACAAATTATACCACGCATCCAAGGTTTTACTTGCAATAATATCAAGTCGCTTTAAGATTTCGTAGGCAAATTCAAGAGGAGCTGTTCCTGACGCTGTAATCAAGTTTTTATCTGCACAACAAGTTACAGTCTGATACAAGTCTTTTCCTGTATAAGACGGACACACCTGCTGCAAGAAATCTTTGTCGTTGCTTGTGTGTTTTACGTTGTTCAGAATTCCTGCAGTTGCAAGGGCGACTGTTGCGCCACAAATTGCAGCTAGAGTTCTGCCGGATTTGTGCCATTCGCTTGCGTAAGATAAAATTGCGCTGTGGTCTTCGGAGAACCAATTGTTGCTACCGATTAAAACGAGCATATCTGATTCTTGGGCTTTAATTGCTTTGAACTGCTCAACTGAAATATCAGCCGTACGTAAAATGCCGCCAGCTGTTGTAATTGGCTTTCCATCTTTGCTAACTTTCACAACTTTAATTGATGGTGCGTCTTTCTTGTAAAATGCCGGTGTATTTAAAAGTGGAAGTAGATATCCGTCTTCCCAATCCGAAAGTCCTTCAATAAGGTACAAATAAACTTTAATTTCTTTCATGTTATTTTAATCCTATGTATAAATTTACTGTTTCGCTGCCGTCTGCGTTTGGTGCAAGATATTCTTCAAAGTCAGCTATAAAAGTTCGGTCAAGTTTTGTCTGCCAAATCTGAGCCCATGCGGCTCCAACATCGGCGGGACCGTTCTGCATATTTGTGTTCACCGTGAACTTTGCGTAACGTCCGGCTGGAATTGTAAGAACGCTGCATTCGGCAGGAACGTTTTCTGTTGATGAAACTTCTGTTCCAACTGTGATGGTGTAGTCGTTGTCTTGATTTCCTTCGTATTCGCTATAAATTCCAAAAGAAGTTTGAGCTGCTTTGTTTGGAATGGAAGCGAAAACACCGCCTTCGTAAAACTTCTGCCAAAGTCCGCCAATAATTGCTGGCATTTCTGGTGAATGATTGTTCGTACGTGAACCAATCCCAATAACTTTCTTTTGTGCCAAATCCACAACTTCGTATTGCATATTTTCTCCTATGAACGTTGTTTCGCCGGAGCGATTGCGACGTCTAATATGAATGAAGTATAGCTGGGTGAACATGACAACAGTCTGTCATGTTTGAAAAAAAGGAATGAAGTTTTAAGTGGTTAAAGCCTAGCCCGCCATGGAGCCATGCCGAAGGCAGTGCGGAACGAAGTGGAGTACCGCGCGTGAGCAAGTGGCGGAACGGCGGTTGGTAGAAAGAGTTTGCTTCTAAAATAAAAAAAGCGGCAGGTGTCATTGCTGATTTGCCGCTCTTTTTGTTGTGTTAGTTAGCTGTTAGATGATTTTTGCACGTTCAAAGTGTTTCTTAGAATTAGACATTAAATTCTCCTGTTAGAGTTAGATGAGACTAACTATAAAGAAGGATAAATCTTTTGTCAACTATTGTTAAATGTGTTTTGGTGCACAGTCTTTTGCGATTCATTGTATTTTTCTATGTGTGAATCTTATACCCAAAGAAGATACGTTATTCCCGAACGATAAACGCTTTGTATTCCGTAGCGATGCGCTGTATAATTTATATGAAGAAATTTAATTTGTGAGGGGAATCAAACTATGAAAAAAATCGCTTCAATTGTAATGGTGCTGACACTTATTGTGCCGCTTTCTTTGTTCGGATACAGTAAGCCACCTAAAAAGAACATATATGCAAATTCTGAAAACTGGGCGTACGCAGAAACCGATATAACCGGAAAAGACGTGGATGTATTTTTTATCTGTCCTACGGTTTACCGTGGAAGTGAAAATTCGTTCAATATGTCTTTGGATGATGTTGATATCAAGGCGAGGTTTCTGGGTGCAACGAATATGGAGAAGGGAATCTACGATGAGGAATGTCGCTTTTTTGCTCCGTACTATCGTCAGGTTGGTTTGAATGTTTATGATATGGATGATGAAGTCAGCGAACAGTACTTAGCAATTGCGTATGGTGATGTTGAGGCGGCGTTTACATATTATCTTGAACATTATAATAAAGGCAGACCCATCGTGCTTGCAGGTTTTTCACAGGGAGCTCAGCTTTGTATTCGTCTGATGAAGAATTTCTTTGGTGATGAAGAGACCGCAAGTTTGTTGGTCGCATGTTATGCCATCGGTTGGAGGCTGACAGAAGCTGAGGTAACTGAGTATCCACATCTGAAAGCGGCGCAGAGAGAAAATGATATTGGTGTAATAATTACATTTAACAGCGAGGCGGAAAGTATTACAGGTTCATTGATGGTTCCTCAAGGTACGAAAACATTATCAATTAACCCCTTGAATTGGAAGACTGATAAAACTGTAGCAGACAAAACTTTAAACCTTGGAGCTTGTTTTACAAATTATCATGGAAAGATTGTAACGGAGGTTCCTCAGTTGACCGGTGCATATATTGATAGTGGGCGTGGAACCTTGAAAATAATTGATGTTTCACCGGAGCAATACCCACCTGTTTTATCAAGTTTTAAGAACGGAATATATCATCTGTATGATTACCAGTTTTTCTATCGCAATTTACAGAACAATGTTTCTGTACGGGTTAATGCTTATTTGAATGGTGTTAGACTCTCCGAATAAATTTTTAAACTTGAAACAGACTTGAGATCATAGCTTGCAAAAGCTTTTCTTGAACTTTCCGGTACCGCCTTCTACAATCTCACCAAGAGGTTCGTGCATCAAACCGTCAGCTATTAAGAGATAATTAAAGATGTACAAAGTGAGCTAAATAAAAATGTACAAAAGA